>CAZWAS010000048.1:15532-28409 GCA_964631915.1 uncultured Spirochaetales bacterium
TAGGAGAGCTGGGAGAAGAACATATGCGTACCGGAGCGCTCATCTGTTACACTTCTGCGGACTCGGTGTTCCAAATCGCCGCTCACGAAGAAGTTGTGCCTGTCGAGGAACTGTATCGTATCTGCAAGATCGCTCGTAAACTCTGCGATCCGTACCAAGTGGCACGCGTTATTGCGAGACCGTTTACCGGGAAACCAGGCGGTTTTTCCAGAACGGAACGGCGCAAGGATTTCAGCATCGCTCTTCCTGAAACGAGCATCCTGGAACACCTCCAGAAGTACGGAGTGAAGACGGTCGGTGTCGGGAAAATCGGGAACATTTTTGCGGAAACAGGACTCTCTGTCAGTTTTCCCGATAAAGGGAACCAAGCCTGTCTGGATAGGACCCAGGAAATTCTAAACAGGGAACCTGCACTGCCCGAGTTCATATTCGTCAATCTCGTAGACACGGATATGATTTACGGGCACAGGAGAGACGTACGCGGATACTTTCAGGCGGTCGCAGAGATCGATGTGCGGCTTCCTGCAATGCTCGACGCTTTGCGGCCGGGGGATCTTTTCATCATCAGTGCGGATCACGGGTGCGATCCTAGTTTCCGCGGAACCGACCACACTCGTGAGTATGTGCCTCTGCTCTCGTACCGAACAGGGATTGGCGGTGAGAATCTGGGAATCAGGACGACCCATGCGGACATAGCACAGAGTCTTGCGAGTTTTTTCGGTGCTCCGGCGCTGGGAACGGGCATGAGTTTTCTCTAAAATGTTTTTTCATTCGGACTTGACAGGAACGGGAGAGAAGATTAGCGTTACTAATGGTGTGAACGAAAAGTAGACACCAATGCAGTTAATCACAAAGGAGAGATAATATGAAAAAGGCGTGGCTTTTCATTGCGGTTCTTCTGTCCTTTGCACTCATATTCGTAGGGTGCCAGAAGAAAGAGGCGGCGAAAACTGAATCTGCTAAGGAAGGAAAAGCAGCGGAGCAGCCGAAGGGACCTTTGTTCAAAATCGGTATCGCCTTCGATATAGGAGGAAGAGGCGATAAATCCTTCAACGATTCCGCGTACCAGGGGCTTGTGCATGTAGCGAAGGAATTCGGGGGATACATAAAGGACGATCCGGATAATGTGAATTTTGGTACCAAAGTGGAACTCAAGTACCTTGAACCGAAACAGGGCGGTCAGGACAGGGAACAGCTTCTTCGCGTTCTTGCAGAAGACGGCTACAATCTCATATTCGGAGTCGGCTTCATGTATACGGATTCCTTGGCGAAGGTCGCAAAGGATTTCCCGAATGTCCACTTCGGCCTCATTGACGGATATGTGGCGGATCTCACCGAATCCTCGAATATCACCTGTTTAAGTTTTGCAGAGCATGAAGGTTCGTTCCTCTGCGGCGCTATAGCAGGTCTGCTCACGAAAACCAACAAGATCGGTTTCATCGGTGGTATGGATATACCTCTCATACATAAATTCCACGGAGGTTATTTCGCAGGAGCCATGTATGTGAATCCGAAACTAAGAGATGCGAAGAACCTTCTCGGCCAATACATCGGCAAAGAACCTTCGGCGTTCAACGATCCGAAGGCGGGCGAAAGCATAGCGGTCAACATGTACAAAGCCGGTGCCGATATCGTGTATCATGCGGCGGGCGGTTCGGGAAACGGATTGTTCAAGGCGGCGAAAGACATGAAGAAGCTCGCGATCGGAGTCGATTCCGACCAGGGTCTCATTTATTCGAATGCGGCGACCGATGCTGAAAAAGAGATCGGTAAGTACATCCTCACCTCCATGCTCAAACGCGTCGACAATTCAGTGTACCTCACATCGAAGGCTTACATCGAGAACGGAAAAGTTGCAGGCGGCTACAGGGACTTCAAACTCGCTGATCAGGGCGTAGGCTATGCGCTGAACGATTTCAACAAGGCGAGCCTTTCCGAAATCACCGCAAAAGTCGATGAGATCGCTCAGAAGGTCATTAGTGGCGCGATAACCGTTCCGGATTCCGACACAAAAGTCGCTGATTGGGCGAAACAAACATTCAAATAAGACGCACATACAGGCGGGATACGTCGTGTCCCGCCTTTTTTTTGTTCCAAACCGTCGGAGAGTGGACCATGTCGTTACTGAAGATGGAAGGCATTACCAAAGTCTTTCCGGGCGTTGTTGCGAATGATGATATCTCTTTCACCCTCGAGAGCGGAGAAATTCATGCGCTTGTCGGAGAAAACGGGGCAGGAAAGACTACACTTATGAAAATTCTCTACGGGTTGCACAAACCGGAAAAAGGGAGCATTTTCATACGCGATGAGCAGATTTCGATACGAAATCCTAAAAATGCTATTCACCTCGGAATCGGTATGGTACACCAACACTTCATGTTGGTGCCTCCCTTTACGGTGCTTGAGAACATCGTTCTCGGCGAAGAAACCCATACGTTCGGATTTGTGCGCAAGGAAGAACCCGGTAGAACAATTCAAAAACTGATCGAAGAAAACCAACTCGCAATCGATATTTCCGCTAAGGTCGAAGACCTTTCGGTCGGTTTGCAACAGAAGGTCGAAATCCTTAAAATATTGTACCGAGGAGCTACTATCCTCGTATTCGATGAGCCGACTGCGGTTCTTACTCCGATCGAAGTTGATGAATTGTTCAAGACATTTAGGGAAATGAAGAAACAGGGCAAAGGCATCATCTTCATCAGCCACAAGCTCGACGAAGTTCTAAATATTGCAGACCGCATCACTGTGATACGACGGGGAAAAGACGAAAAAACCATGGATAAACAGGATGCGACAAAGGCGCTCATTGCCGAGCTCATGGTCGGCAAACCGGTACTCCTCCATGTCGATAATCCGACTCTGAATATCGGAAAGAATATTCTTGAAGTGAAAAACCTGTCCGTGAAGCGCGAATCTGGCACTCTCGCATTGGATGATATAAATTTCTTCATCGGAGCAGGTGAGATATACGGCATTGCAGGAGTCGAAGGCAACGGCCAGACGGAGTTGGTAAGGGCGCTCGGTGAGCGTATACCTCTCGTTTCCGGAGATATACTGCTGGACGGTAAAAGCATCCGGCATCTCGATGTCCGTTCCCGTAGAGAGCTCGGCATAAGCCATATACCGGAAGATAGGCACCGGTACGGGCTGTTGTTGCCGTTTTCTCTCGCCGATAATGTCGTACTCGGTATGCACCACAAAAAACCTTTCGTAAAAGGGATGCAGATCATAAACACAAAAGCCATACGGGAATTCGCCCGTGCCACTATCGAAAAGTATGATGTGCGTACTCCTTCCGAAACCATACCGGCTAACGCTCTTTCCGGGGGCAACCAGCAGAAGCTTATTGTTGCTCGGGAATTATCTGCAAATCCACGGCTGCTTCTGGCAAGCCAGCCTACACGCGGAGTGGACATAGGCGCCACGGAATTTATCTACCGGCAAATCGTAAAGACGAAGACCGAAGGGAGGGCCGTGCTTCTCGTTTCTGCCGACTTGGACGAGATCATGTCTCTGTCAGACAGGATCGGAGTCATGTTCAAAGGAAGGATCATCAAGGAATTCAGACGATCCGAAACCACAAAAGAGGAAGTCGGTTTCTATATGATGGGAGACAAGAAGCATGAAGAGGATAAGTAAATATCATGTATTCGAACTCCTTTCTCCCATCATAGGACTTGCGCTTTCGTTTGGTATCCTTTTCCTCATCGTCATAGCGGTAGGAGAAAGTCCTGCAAAGGCGATGAACGCCATATACAGATTCAGCCTGAGCACGAGCGCCAAGACGGCCACGTTATTTTCGATGGCTATACCGCTCTTTTTCGCAGGCATAGCGGTTGCGTTCGCTTTCCGCGGCGGAGTGTTCAACATAGGCGTGGAGGGACAATATTTCATCGGCGGCCTTGTCGGGGCGATGGCAGGTATCTACCTCCGGCTTCCGGTGTTCATTCATATCCCGGTAGTGGTCATATGCAGCATAGTAGGCGGAGCGTTGTGGGCCGCTATACCTGCCGCCCTGAAAGTGACGAAAGGGATTCATGAGGTCATATCCACCATCATGTTCAATAACATCGCTTCTGCGCTCGTCAATTATCTCGTAAATTATCCGCTCGCCGGTAACAAGGGTGCAAGCCTCGAACCGCAGACGGCGAAAATACAAGCTACCGCTTTGTTCGGAAAACTCAATCCCCTATTTCGATCCATAGGATGGAATGTGCCGGACCACGTGTATCTCGATTATAGCCTCATTGTTGCTGTAATCATAGGCGTACTCGTCTGGTTTTTTCTATTCAAACTGCGGTACGGGTTCGAAGTGAGGGCAGTCGGAACCTCTATAGATGTTTCACGGTATTCGGGCATTCAGGTCAAGAAAGTACAGCTCGGAGCGTTTCTCATAAGCGGCGGGCTCGCAGGACTCATAGGCCTGCAGGAAATATTCGCGATACGCACGTATTACACGTATGAGATCGCATCCGGACTTGGGTTTGACGGGATTGCGATAGCTCTTATAGGGAGGAACTCTCCCCTCGGCGTGGTGTTCGCCTCCATTCTCTTCGCATTCCTGAAACAGGCCGGATATGGGCTACAGCTCTATACCGCAGTGCCGAACTCCGTCATCTCGGTGATAACCGGACTCATGATTCTCATCATCGTGGTAACCAACGAAGTAATAACCCGTTACATCAGGCGTTTGCGGAAACGGGAGGCAATGTAATATGGATACCCATATTATCGTCGATTTTTTGTTCAAAGGACTCGAAATGTCGGCTCCCATAGCGTTTGCTGCTATGGGAGGCGTGTTCTCGGAAAAAAGCGGAGTGGTGAATATCGCATTGGAAGGCATTATGATCATCACGAGCTTCTGCATCGTATGGGGATCGATTCTGTATGGAAGCTTTTTGATGGGGCTGGTATTCGCCGTCGTTTCAGGCATGATCGTTGCTCTGATCCATGCTGTGGTCTCTGTCACGTACAAAGTGGATCAGGTCGTTTCCGGTGTAGCCATCAACATACTCGCCTTGGGCATTGCCAGATTTCTCTCTCAGAGGATTTTCAGCCAGGAAACGCAGTCCTCGATCAATTCATTTCTGTTCCCGAAAGTGTTCGGCATCAATGCATTCGTCTTTTTTCTGATTCCCATCACCTTCCTTGCATGGCTCGTTCTGTATAAAACCGTATTCGGCTTACGGCTCAGGTCTGTCGGGGAAAACCCAGAAGCTGCGGATACGCTCGGCGTCAATGTATCCGCATTGCGGTATGTTGGCGTTCTTCTTTCCGGTGCATTCTGCGGACTAGCTGCCGCCACCCTCTATCCTTCTCAATGGGTGAGCGGTATGACGGGAGGGAGAGGATACATCGCGCTTGCCGCTGTCATTTTCGGCCGTTGGCATCCGGTCGGCGCAGTGCTGGCAGCTCTGCTTTTTGGCTATGCTGATACGTTCAGACTCATGTTTGAACGCTCCATCCCGATTCCCTCTCAATTCGTGCAGATGTTGCCGTACGTATTGGCGATTATTGTACTTGCAGGCATGGTGGGCAAAGCAAAGGCTCCCGCTGCAGACGGTAAACCTTACGAAAAAGGCGAAAGCTGATCAGGTCACGTCCAGAACGCAGTTCTGCGAGCCGAATGAGTTGGGTACGCGCTCAGTGCATGCAGGATCGTCCGCCCATTCTCCGTCCACAATGAATCTGTATTCATAGCGACCCGGTTCGAGCTGCAGAGTTTTTTGCCAAATGCCTTCGGCATTCTTTTTCAATTTGTGGGTCGTGAGATGCCAGTCGCAGAAGCAACCGGTGACTACTACACTTTTCGCGCCTTCGGCTTTTAGGCTGAAGGTGACCGGTTTTTTCCCCGATCCTTCGGCTTTCACTTTGCTTCCCGATGATTTTGCCATTCCGTGCCTCCATCGTTTTTCCTTAAGGAGAATATACCCGAACAGGTTCCCTTGCCTTCAACTCTAGTACTTTGGGGGCTATTTTGCAAGGGGAGCGAGGCAATTGAAACGCACGAGAACGGCGTGGCTGTTCGGATGGAACTGAAGCTCGGTTATGCCGGTATAATCGACTTTCAGTTTCCAAATGCTATTCAGCCGAATATCGAAGAGCGAGCAGAAAAGAATTCGGATGCATCCGCCGTGCGTGAATACCGCGACCGTCGAATCCGGATGCATATCCACGATTTCGTACAGGGCTTCGAGGCTTCGTCTCTGCACCTGTGCAAGGCTCTCCCCTTCGGGAGGGGTGCTCGCAGCCGGAGACTCGATCCAGGTGTCAATGTCTCCTTGAGACATGTTCCGTATCTCATCGTAAGTCAGGCCTTCCCAGAGCCCGAAATCCATTTCCTCTATGCCGTGCTTGCGCACATACGGAAGCCCGATTTTCTGCGATAGAGCCTTAGCCGTGCTTTGAGCCCGGAGCAGAGGACTGGAGTATAGGGCATCGATCCGTTCCTGGGCGAGCGATGTTGCGCAGGCTTCTGCCTGAGCCCTCCCAAGATCAGACAGATCGGGGTCGGATCGCTTGCCTATATAGCGTCCTTTCATAGTCGGTTCGCCGTGACGTATGAGAAATATCCGTGTCATGGTAATCCTTCATAATCCGGTTAGTATATGGAACGGAGAAAACCAGGCGGGAACTCCGCAGGAGATTAGAATGAGAAGCAGCGTCTCGGCCAGTTCGCATGTCGCACCGTACGTGTCGCCTGTATGTCCGCCGAGTACCCGTGTCATGGAAATGCCGAAACAGATCATGAACAGGATTCCTGCAGCTAAAAGCACTAGACCCAAAAGTCCTAAAAAAAAGACGGCAATAACAACGGCGCTTGCGCAGGCAAAGAAAATGTCGCTTGGTTTGAGGTGTTCTTTGTAAAACCGCCCAAGGCCTTCGTTTCGTGCCGAAGGATACGCGTAGATCGAAAGCACCTGGATGAGACGCGCTATGGGAAGTATTGCCATAAGGGAAGCATAGGTACCGTGCCTCCCGACCTCATACAGGAAGGCGAGTTTGAGGAGCAGGATGCACACGAGCCCCAAGGCACCGAATACCCCGATACGCGAATCTTTCATGATGAGGAGCTTTTTCTCCCGGTCTTTTCCACTGAGCAACCCGTCGAACGTGTCTGCGAGGCCGTCGAGATGAAGCCCCCCGGTGAGAACGACCCAGGAGATCAGCACAACTATGCTCGCAGCAAAGGTGGAAAACACAGAAGATAGTCCGAAAAAAACGCCGAAGAGTATGGCCCCTAGAACCAATCCGACAAACGGAAAATACGCTGCAGCCCGTACGGATTTCCCGAAATCTTCATGTTTCCCTGCAGGAAAAGGAAGAACGGATAAGAAACGGAAAGCGGAAAAGAGCCTCATTTACGCCTCGGAGACTCCGGCTTCGCCGAATGTGGCCATTTCGTTCAGGATTTTGACTGCTGCTTCGGCAAGCGATATACCTAACGCAGCCCCGGTTCCTTCGCCGAGTCGCAGCGACAAATCCAGAAGCGGAGAAAGTCCCATATAGGTCATAGCGTACATGTGTCCCCCTTCGACGGAATTGTGGGCTGCAATCATGTAGTCCCTGACACGGGGGCAGAGTCCGTATGCGATGAGTGCCGCCGCTCCGGATATGAATCCGTCGATCACCACAGGAATTCCTATGGCTGCAGCTCCGAGCATGACTCCGGCCATTCCTCCGATTTCGAACCCGCCGACTTTCGCAAGCACATCCAGAGGATCGGTCGTATCTGGTCTGTTCACTTCAAGGGCTCTCTCGATTACGGCGATCTTTCGAGCAAGCCGTTCGTCATCGCAGCCGGTTCCTCTTCCCGTCACGTTCGCCACGGGAACTCCTGTTATTGCTGCGACGATTGCGCTCGAAGGAGTGGTGTTCCCTATACCCATTTCACCCACTCCGACGATGTCCATGCCAAATTTTTTCTGCTGCTGAACGACTTCGATGCCGGTCTCTACTGCTTTGAGCGCCTGTTCTTTCGTCATCGCTGGCCCTTTTGCAATATTGTTCGTCCCCTTGGCCACAGGGCGGAAGATAATGCCTTCGGCGTTCGCATAATCCGTAGCCACCCCCATATCAACGATAACGACACGCGCCCCAATGTGTCGCGCCAACACATTGATGCCCGCTCCTCCTCGAAGGAAGTTGAGCACCATCTGCGCGGTGATCTCCTGTGGATAAGGGTTCACTCCCTCGGCACATACGCCATGGTCGCCTGCCATTGTAATAATCACTTTGTCTTTTATGGTCGGACGGGAGGATCCAACAATGCCGGCTAACTGTATCGAAAGATCTTCGAGCCTTCCGAGGGATCCCCGCGGTTTTGTCAAGGTATTCTGGCGCTCTTTTGCCTGCTTCATGGCTGCTTCGTTCAGAAGCCGTATCTGTTTCAACGTTGTATCCAGTATGCTCACTTTCCGCTCCTATTTGATTCGCTGGGGTATGCCTGCAATCATAACATATACTTCATCCGCATGTTTTGCAACCTTTTGATTCACCAATCCCGCTATGTCCCGGAAAGAACGTGAGAGGGGGTATTCGGGAACTATGCCGAGCCCGACTTCGTTGGAGACGAACAGAACGGTACGTGCGGAATTTTCCGCTGCACGCAATGCCGATTCGATTTCTTGGAGCACTAGAGCGGTGATTTCTCGTTCCTCCGCTCCTTCATGTGAAAGAAGGATGTTCGAAACGAGCAGGGTAAGACAATCGACGACAACGGCAACGGTATTTGCAGGGAGATGCGAAAATGATTCAGAAATCGAAAGAGGGCTTTCGATAGTGTGCCAGTGTGCTGGTCGGTCTTCCCGGTGTTTCCGTATCCTCCTGCGCATTTCGTCGTCGAGCGCCTGCGCAGTGGCAATGTAACATACCGCGCCGCCGCTACGCTTTTCTTCTTTCATTGCATATTCCAACGCAAAAGCGGATTTTCCGCTTCTAGCGCCTCCGAGTATCAGTACTAGGCTACTCATATGGTCGAATCTCCTCATAGAAAACCTTTCTACCTCTCTGCGGTCGACAGAAGGGCGGTTTCCGTATTTGACCCCTAATCATCGAGGTGTTCGTGTATTCTCTTCAGACTTTCGATGAGCCTTTTATTGAGTTCTGCTGTGCGTACGCCTATGCGAAGAAAATCGCTCAAGCCGAATGAAATACAATCGCGGACGAGAATCCGTTCCTGTTCGAGCCTTCGCCGTATCCTTTCTGCTTCCGGATGTCGGAGCATCATGAAATTCGTTTTTGTCTGCATGACGTCGAAGCCGAGCGCCAAGAGGGACTGCCTGAGGCTATCTCTAAGCGTGCGAAGCATGTTCCATGTATTCTCGTAGTATGCGAGCTCGCCGAGCGCAGCGATTCCAGCTCCTTGGGCTTGTGCCGATACGCTCCACGGCGGTTGAACCAGATCGAGTATTTGCACGATCCTCGCGGATGCAAGGGCGTAGCCGAGCCTGAGACCTGCGAGTCCGAAATCCTTTGTCATGGAACGCAGGATGACGAGTTCGTCGCATATGAGATCCGTCGAGTTCCAGGGTGTATCGGTGAAATTTCTGTATGCTTCGTCGAGCACGAGCAGGCAACCGGTTCTGGCACAGGCTTCCAACACTCGGGAAACGGCCTCTTTGTCCAGATACGTGCCGGTTGGATTGTTGGGGTTGCACATCCAGAGAATTTTCGGTTTTTCCGCAACCAATGTTCGTATAAGGGATGCGATATCCGATGCGAAATCGTCTTCTGCTGCGGCATTCCGGAACAAAACGTCGGCTCCCATAATCCGCGAAGTTTCGCTGTATTCTCCATATGTCGGTCCTGCTACGAGCACCTTGTCTCCTGGTTCGAGAAACGCGAGCGCGATATACAATATGGAAGGAGATGTGCCGTTCGAAACGAGCACCTGCTCCGGTTTCACCTTGTTGAGCGCGGAAATGGCAGCCTTCAGTCTACCGCACGATTTGTCCGGATATCGATCGGGACATGCGCTCTGTATTGCTTGTTTCACCGAAGCGGGAAGCGGAAACGGGTTCACATTCACGCTAAAATCGAGAAAATCCTCTGCGGACAATCCTCTTGCCTCTACTTTGCCGTAATCGATGCCACCGTGCGCTGCAGGACGCAAGGAAAGGAGCCACGCTTTAGGCGAAACAGGCATAGAGTACTCCCATAAGAGAAGCCAGAACGAGGTAGACAAGGATCGAGGTAAACATGAGAACACGCACGGAACGCCGTATATGATCCGGTTCGAGTTCTTCCGTTCCGCCTTCCAACGTGTAGTGGCCGACTTTTTCGAGCGTCACATGGAGTGCACCTGCCATTGCAGCCATGGTCCATCCTGCATTCGGGCTCGCGGTTTTTTTTCTTTGATGTCGCACTGTGTACCAGGCCTGCCCAGCATCCTCTCCTGCAAAAAACGCGCCTGCGGTCATAAGCAGGCCGCTCAGGCGGGAAGGGATCCAGTTTAGTACCGTATCCGTCCATGCTGCCCATTTGCCGAGATATTCCAATTCTCCGGTCCTGTAGGCAATCATGGAATCGGCGGTATTGCAGAATCTGAACGCCCACGCCCCGGGAAGCCCGAACAAGGCGAAGTAGAAAAGTGGAGAAGTGAAGCCGTCGGTTATGTTTTCCGCTATGGATTCCACGGTTGCTGAAACGACCTGCTTTTCCGTCAAACCGGAAGTATCTCGCGATACCAGATGAGTCCCCACCTGCGTGCGGGCTTCGGACAGGTCCCCCTTTTCGAGCGCCTTTCGTATGTGGTCCCCTGCACGGACCAGCCCGCGGATGGAAAATACTGCCTTAAAGAGGAATATTTCTGCTATCCAGAAGAAAGGAATGTTGAACGCATTTAAGATGATCCAAGGCATAGAGAACAAGGCGACCCCGCTCAGTATGATGAGTATTCCGTAGATGAAGGCTCCCCGCCGACCTGATAATGGGTTCTGTTTCCTGAGAAAACCGATATACTTTCCCATATATGCGACAGGATGTACCACATTCGGGGGATCACCGATAACGAGGTCGAGTACGATCGCAATCGATGCGACAAGAATGTGGATCAAAAAATTCGTATACATCATCACAGCCTCAATATGTCGTAGAGCGTCCGCATATCCAGGTGCGTTTCCACATGGTCTGCCAGACGTTCAAATTCCCTTTCGCGTATCGCGGTGAGGGCGTCTCCGCCGGGTACGCCTGCCCATCCCAGTTTTTTCAACCATGCGTGCCTAAACTTCGGCGTATCGAAGATGCCGTGCATATATGTTCCCCAGATATTCTCTGAAAAAGCTCCATCGTATCTGCCGTCTGAGAGGCTGAGAAAGGGAACAGTATTTTCACCGAGCGACGTTTCACCCATATGGATTTCGTATCCTTCCACTTCAATATCTTCCCCATTTGATATGAACGTACGCACATAGGGCGAAAGTCTCCCTGTGGTGCGTTGTGTGGTCTTATGAGGGCGAAATACCGTCGTCACATCGAGAAGTTCGAGACCTTTTTCGAATCTGTCCGTTCCTTCGAGTCCTTCCACATCCGATACCGAAGTACCGAGCATTTGGTATCCTCCGCATATGCCGACGACATGCGCTCCACCTGCAGCAGCGGTTGCGATTTTTGCCGCAAATCCCTGTTTTTTCAGCCATACGAGATCGGCTATGGTGGTTTTCGTTCCGGGAAGGATGATGGCATCGGGGGTTCCGAAGTCAGCGCATGAGGAGACAAATCGTACTTGCACTCCCGGTTCCATGGCAAGGGCGTCGAAATCATCATAATTCGACACATGCGGAAACCGTATAACCGCGATATCCGTTGTTCCTCCTTCCCCGATGACGGAATTCGTCTCAAGGAATACTCCGTCTTCCTGTGCAATGCGCAAGTCGTTCAGATACGGAATAACGCCGAGAGTAGGGCGTTTTCCCGTCAGATCGGAAAGCATAGCAAGCCCCGGCTTCAGGAGTTCCACGTCGCCTCTGAATTTGTTAATAATAAATCCTTTTATCGTTTCTTGTTCATGTTTGGGAAGCAATGCAATAGTTCCGTATAACGAGGCGAATACTCCGCCCCTGTCGATGTCCCCGACGAGCAGCACAGGGGCCTTCGCGTGCAGAGCCACGCGCATATTTACGATTTCGTTTTCCCTGAGATTTATTTCCGCAGGGCTGCCGGCCCCCTCAATGATGACGAGATCGTATTCCCCCGATAGATACTCTAGAGAATCGACGACGTGTTTCCAGAGAAAATCCTTTTCGCAATAATAATTCGATGCACTCAGTGTTCTCCAGTGTTTACCCATGAGCATTATCTGGCACCGCGAGTCCGCTTCTGGTTTAAGAAGTATTGGATTCATGCGAACATCCGCTTCCAGGCCTGCAGCTTGAGCCTGAACGGCTTGTGCTCTTCCCAACTCGAGTCCGTCAGGCGTGACGAACGAGTTCAGCGCCATATTTTGGGATTTGAACGGAGCGACTCGGAAACCTTTGCGTGCGAAAATCCTGCACAGCGCTGCGACGAGCACGCTTTTCCCTACATTGGATGCAGTACCTTGAATCATCAGTGCGCGAGACGTAATTGTTCCTCCAGATCCGGTATGCTTTCACACTACTGGAAGTTCACAGTGTAGTCAATCGCAGTTCTCTCTATAGCAAAGATCACCCTCTCTGGCGTATTATTATCATACAAGGAGTACTGCTATGAAGAAATTGTGGGGAATAGTATTGGTCTGCATAGCCGGAAACGTCTGTGCGCTCGGGACTCAGGGATCCGGAATCATAGTGACGCAGAGTCTACAGGATAGGGGGTTCACCGCAGTGGATGTTGGATACGGCATGAAACTGAATATCGTGCAGGGAGATTTCAGCGTATCGATCCGATCTGACGATAA
>CAZWAS010000049.1:0-5080 GCA_964631915.1 uncultured Spirochaetales bacterium
CCGGACGCGGTCGCGACGAGCATGAGCAAAAAGGTGAAAGGCGATAATGGGCGCTGCATAGGGAAAGAAGTATAAAGACACTTTCAAAAAGTTTCTATCCGTTATAAGGTTACCCGAGGGGTGCTTTGTGAAAGCCTGTCGTGAAGATGTTCTGAAGATTTTCGACGCTGCGCTCTGTAGCGTGAACCCTTTCGATTTGCTGTGCAGAATTATGACGCTGAAAGATGAAGTTCTTTCCGTTTCGGGCTGTGACTCCGCTCTGCATATCGATCTCGGCGCTTTCGAAAAGATACTGGTAATCGGTGCAGGCAAGGCAGGGGCGAGTATGGCAAGGGCTGTGGAATGCGTGCTCGAGGAGCGGATATCCGCAGGCGTTGTTTCCGTAAAGCGCGGTTATACCGAACCCCTGAAGCGCATACGCATAATAGAGGCAGGCCACCCTGTACCCGATGAACAAAGCATGGAAGCAGCGAAGCTCGTCCTCGATCTCGGCCGGAAAGCGGACGAGCGTACTTTGTTTATCAATCTGATATCAGGAGGGGGATCGGCCCTACTTTGCGCACCCTACGAAGAAGGGGGCGTGAGCATTACGCTCGAGGAAAAACGCAAGACGACTGAAGCCCTCCTCCGCTCTGGGGCCACTATCCAGGAGATGAACTGCGTCCGCAAACATATTTCCGCACTGAAAGGGGGACGCCTGGCAGAGCTGCTTTTCCCGGCGACAAGTCTGAACCTCGTTCTTTCCGATGTGGTAGGCGACGATGTCGGGAGCATCGCATCCGGCCTCTGCTCGCCAGACGAGACGACCTTCGCGCAAGCCTTAGCCGTTGTGCGGAATCGTGGTGTCGATGCGGAGATTCCTCCGCGAGTGTTGGACGTGCTCCGGAGGGGAGCAGCAGGCTCTATTCCCGAAACTCCGAAACCGGGAGACAGGATTTTTTCCAGGACGCGCACGCTGATAATCGGTTCGAACAGATCCGCGTTGGCAGCTGCAGAGCGTAGGGCAAAAGAACTTGGCTACACTCCTCTGGTGCTTACGTCGCATCTGACCGGGGAGGCACGGGAGGTTGCAAAGGTATTTCTCGCGGTGGCGAACGATATAGAAAAATACGGGTGCCCTATCGCTAAACCTGCCTGTGTGCTCGCAGGAGGCGAAACCACGGTCACGCTGCGAGGAAGCGGAAAAGGGGGAAGAAATCAGGAGATGGTGTTGTCCTTTCTCTCGGGCATGGCGGACAGCCTGGCGGGCCTGGAAGGGATTTGCTTTTTTTCCGGAGCAACAGACGGAAGCGATGGTCCTACGGATGCAGCAGGCGCCTTCGCGTCTATCGAAACGCTCGGAGCAGCACGCCGGGCGGGGCTTGACCCCATGCATTTTTTATCCAGAAACGATTCGTACGCGTTTTTCAACACCACAGGATCCCTGGTGAAAACAGGTCCCACCAATACGAACGTCTGCGATATTCAAATCATGCTCGTGGTATAAGCAGCAATCCTCCCGGCAGAGTGCAGACCCTCCGCATAGTTCCGCATGCGGCCTGCGGTATCTATGGCACCTGTGGCACTTTGGGTACCTACGGCTTGCGGTTTTCCGACTTTTACGTGGCACAAGCCGTTTTATCGTGTTCATCTATGTCAAAGGCATCCCAGGGATAGCAAATCCATGCGTCCTTCACATCCTCGCCGGCGAAATAGTGCTTTACTTCCCGAGGAATGCTTCCCTTTTTCTCTTTGCGTTTATTCTGGAGCACCATGACAGCTATTTCTTTCGGTTCGTGAGCAAGGAGTTCACGCAGACAGTATTCGAGCGTCACGCGCGAGTCGTCCACTTCGTCCACCAATAAAATCCGTTTCCCTTTCAGTTTCCGCTCCACTTCGTCTATCCACTGAATTTTTTGCGGTGCAGCCATGGGTTTGTTGTTTTCGTCGTAGTACGAGAGACCGACCGTGAGAATCGGCAGCTTGAGGAAGGTTTTGAGAATTCGGGCAGGGATGAATCCCCCGGTCCCTATTGCGACTATGAGATCGGGTGCATACCCTGCCTGTTTGATCTGTTCGGAAAGGGCTTTTACCGTTTTATGAACTTTGTTGTAAGTGATGTAGTACTTTTCCATACCCCAGACTACCCGGGTCTTATGCACAAATTCAATCGCTTCGGTTGTTTTTTTCTGTTTCTATAGATAGTAATGTTGACAAGCAATGAACAAGTGATGAATAATCGTGTTCTGTATCAAACCAAATCTCTCGGATATGGAGAAACATATGATGAAAAAAGGATTATTGGCGATTGCATTGCTCGGCATCCTGTGCGCGCTCGCATTCGCCGGCGGAAAAAGCGAAACATCCGTTTCTGCAAAAAAAGATGTGATCGGCATTTCCAAGATAGTGGCCCATCCTGCGTTGGACGCTGTTGAAAAAGGCATCCAGGACGAATTGCAGTCCCTGGGGTTCGATCTCGCATATGATCTTCAAAACGCGAACGGCGAAGTATCGACAGCAGCATCGATAGCTACCAAGTTCAAGACGGATAAAGTGCGCGTGGCAGTCGGTATAGCGACGCCTACCGCCCAGGCACTGGTGAACGCAATCAAGGACGTCCCTGTTGTGTATTCAGCAGTCACCGATCCAGTGAGCGCAGGGCTCGTCGCCTCCTACGATAAGGGTGGCACCAATGTGACGGGCGTGTCGGATATGACCCCGGTGAAACAGCAGATCGAACTGCTCAATAAGATAAAACCGATCAAGCGGCTCGGCCATATCTATGCGAGCGGAGAGGCGAATGCGGTTACACTCGCACAGATGGCAAAAAAAGCATGCGGAGAGCTGGGAATCCAGTTCGTCGAAGCCACTGTCACCAATTCCGCTGAAGTGAAGCAGGCTGCACAGGCTATTATCGATAAGGTGGACGGCATCTACGTCAGCACGGACAACACGGTGGTTTCAGCCCTTAGCTCGGTCACCTCTGTGGCCATGAAGGCGAAAGTTCCCATCATATCCGCCGATCCGAGTTCCGCTGAAACTTTCGAAGTCCTTGCAGCATGGGGGTTCGATTACTACAAGATGGGAAGAGCTACGGGAAGGCTTATAGCCGACATACTTAAAGGAAAGAAAACTTCGGATATACCCACGAAGTTCATGACCGATCCGTCGGATGTCGACCTCCTCATCAACCTCGATGTGGCAAAGCAGCTCGGTATTACGGTTCCGGACGATATAGTCAAGACAGCAAACAAGATCGTGCAAGACGGAAAACTCACCAGCAAGTGAGCTGGGGATTCATGATCAGGGGCGATCGCCCCTGATCATGGTGAAAAGTGGAAGAAACAAAACATGATAGAAGGCATATTTGTCGAGGGGCTCATTTACGGAATCATGGTCATGGGGGTGTTCATCACCTTCCGGATACTGGATTTCCCGGATTTGACCGTGGACGGATCTTTTCCGCTCGGCGCTGCCATAACTGCGACCCTCATCACCGCAGGAGCCAATATAGGGTTGGCGGTGTTCCTGTCCTTCATGGGAGGTGTAGCGGCTGGAGGCATAACGGCGCTCATACACAACAAGCTCAAGGTTCCGAACCTCTTGGCAGGTATACTCACCATGACCATGCTGTATTCCATCAACATCAGGGTTCTGCAGAACAAGGCGAATCTGCCGCTCTTGGGCAAAGAAACCATGCTCACCAAGGTATCGTCCCTGTTCTCGTCAATACCGCAGGAATACGTTATCCTCGTATTCTTCGTCATTGTAGTGGCTGTCATAAAAATTCTGCTCGACCTGTTCTTCCACACGGACCTCGGCCTTACCCTCGGAGCCATGGGCAACAACCAGCAGATGGTCGTTACCCAGGGTGTGAATCCCGAGATCCTCAAACTCATCGGTGTAGGGCTCTCCAATGGTCTCGTGGCCCTTGCAGGGGCCTTCGCGGCGCAGTATCAGGGTTTTGCGGACGTGAATCTCGGCCAAGGCATCATCATCTCGGGGCTTGCATCCGTCATGATCGGAGAATTCCTGCTCCGCTCTAACCGTATAGGGATACTCACCCTGCGCGTCGTGCTCGGAGCCATCGTATTCAAGGGCATAATGTATCTAGGCCGTTACTACGGCTACTATATCAACCTGACGCCGAACGATTTGAAGCTCATCACAGGGCTCCTCATCATCCTTTCTCTCGTGGTCACCAAGATGAAGAATATAAAACGCAGACGTCAGTCGGGCTCTCTTGCTCAGGGAGATGATCATGGTCAGGCTTGAACAGGTGACGAAAATTTTCCATCAGGGAACCCAGAACGAAAATTGCGCCATAAACTCGGTGAACCTCAAAGTGAACGCCGGGGATTTCATCACCATCATCGGAAGCAACGGCGCAGGCAAGACCACGCTGTTCAATCTCATTTCAGGCAATGTCCTGCCGACCTATGGCAAGGTGTTTGTGAACGAACGGGACGTCACCCGCGACCCGGAATACAAGCGGGCACGGTACATCGGCCGTATTTTTCAAAACCCTCTTCTTGGCACAGCCTCCAATATGAGTCTGGAGGATAATATGATGATCACCTACCGGAAGGGTTTCAAGGGGTTGAAAATCAGCCTGAACCACAAGATGAGGGAATATTTCAAGGAGCAGCTGAAGTCTCTGGACATGAATCTCGAAAACCGCATGAAGGATAACGTCGGGCTGCTATCCGGCGGCCAACGGCAGGCGCTTACCCTGCTTATGATGGTGCTTTCCAAGCCCGAACTCATACTGCTGGATGAGCATACCGCGGCTCTCGATCCGAAGAATGCCCAACTTGTGCTGGACTTCACGAACCGCTTTATTGCGGATTACGGCCTCACCACTATGATGATAACGCACAACATGAGCCATGCCATAGAATACGGAAACAGGCTTCTCATGATGGACAAGGGAGAAATTATTCTCGATGTTGAAGGAGTTGAAAAGAAAAATCTGACTGTAGATGCGCTTGTCGAGAAATTCCATAAGATCAGAAAGCGCACATTCGAAAGCGATGAAGTGCTTCTTTCACGGGGGAAATAGAGAAAATATATATATTTTGTTTGTTTTTATATTTTATTC
>CAZWAS010000049.1:5090-5570 GCA_964631915.1 uncultured Spirochaetales bacterium
TTGCTTGTCTCGAGAAAAACACTGTAGAAAAAAAACGAAAAAGAGTTTATTATTGAATAGCGGTTTATTTTTGTGCTTGCAAATTTGTCTGAGGTCATATAGGTTTAACGTAGAGTAACATGAATAAGCACGCAGACAGAAAAAACGCGGTACGTATCAAAGCTGCCGCAGATGTCGAGAAGGTCGGAGCGAGGACCACACTTATCCCGTTGGTCTTCAAGATTGTCTTCATATTCACCGTGTTCCTGCTCGTGGCCAATTTTGTTTCCAATTACATCAACCTGATGTTAAACCGGGGAGAGCTTCTCAAGCTCATGAATCAGCTCCTGCTCAAAGATCTGAAGGAAATCTATACGTTCAGCACGAATCAATACGAGATTTATTCCTTCAACCAGGATCTAAACAAGGCTGTTCAGAATATCGAGGAGAGCGCCATCAAAGAGCTTAAACGTTCCAAGTCTCTCGCCATGGGCGTGAAGC
>CAZWAS010000049.1:5609-15428 GCA_964631915.1 uncultured Spirochaetales bacterium
TCTCCTTCGGGCAAGGTGGAGCGCTTCGAAGATACTGGTGCGCTGAACAAACTGATCGAAGGGAACACGAACCAGAACGCGGAAGGCGCTTTCACGTTCAGGCTTAACAAACAGGAGTACTTCGGCATGTACAAATTCAATCCAAAATGGGAAGTATTCCTCATACGTGCGGAAGAGACGAGTGAGTTCAACAGGGATTCGTGGATCATTTTCAGAAATATTGCCATTATTATCGTTCTGATAACAGTAGTCTGCGTTGTGCTCGGTGTGTTCCTTATACGGTTCATCTTGCGCTTCGTCGGCATCATCACCGCAGGCATGATGCGCATGCAGCAGAACCAGAAGATCGAACTTCTCGATCTGAAGGGTGCGCCGGACGACGATATAACCTACCTCGGCGTTTCGTTCAATGCGCTGGCGAGCACCATAGACAATCTGCTTACAATTTTCAAGAAATTCGTGGCGCAGGATGTAGCGAAAAAAGCCTATGAGGAAAAGACCGTACGCCTCGAAGGAAAGAAGCAGGAATTGACGATTCTGTTCTCCGATATCAAGGGGTTCACGTTCATGACCGAAACCCTCGGAACAGACATCATCAAGCTTCTCAACCTTCAGTACGACAGGGCCATATCCCATATCCATGCACACGGAGGAATCATCGGTTCGATTATAGGGGATGCACTCCTCGCCGTATATGGCGTCATACCGGAAGAGGGGTACAACAAATCTTACCACGCCCTGAAATCGGCGTATCTCGTGCATGAGGTCGCTGCGAATCTCAGAAAAGACATGCATACCCGCCGCGAAGAAATAGTACAGCAACGAGGAGCGCTGACGCAGGAAGAGGAGCGCATTTACAGAGCTGTGCTCATCGAAGTCGGTGTGGGCATCGACGGTGGTGAAGTGTTTTACGGCAACATAGGTTCCTATGAACGTATGACCAATACGGTAATAGGTGATAATGTCAACTCAGCTTCGAGACTGGAAGGGCTCACGCGCATCTACAGGCTGCCGGTCATATGCTCTGAATACGTGAGGGAGGATGTTGAAACGGAGTATGACGAATTCTATTTCCTCGAGCTGGACCAGGTCCAAGTGAAAGGTAAGACGGAAGGTAAAAAAATCTACTGGCCCATCCAAAAGAGCTTGATGGATGCCGATCTGAAAAGGGATGTCGAATTCTTTTCCCGCGGTCTGGCTGCGTATTATGCAGGAGAATGGGAAGCGGCGTATAAGGATTTCTCGGCATGTACGCTTCCTCTTGCGGACGTTTTCAAGGAGAGGACTGAAGGTGCGAGTTGTCCTCCGGATTGGAAGGGAATATGGGCAATGAAAACGAAATAAAGGATCTCACGAAAGTTGAAGGTAAAAGCATCTTTCTTCAGGATGTCATCAACGAGCTGACGAAGCAGGCTCCTCCCACCTACGATGTGGATACGGAGTTCGCCAAAGCGCGTAAAAACCGCAGCATTTTCGTTCCGATCATTATTATTTTGTTCGTGCTGGTTTTCATCGGTGTCGCTGTCGGAGTCACCATATACAGCCAAAATCAGAGTAAAAACGTTTCAGTGAGCATATCCGATTTTCAGGATGTGAACCTGAGGGATATCCTCGACAAGGCGAAGAAAAACGAAGATGCCATGAGGAACCTCAAACGCGAGCTCGAAGACCTGAAAACTGAACAGGAAACTATGATACAGCAGGCCCGCGAGGAAGCGCAGCGGAATATTGAGATACTCGATAACGAGAATCTTTCACAGGATGTGAAAGCGGCCAGAATACGGTCAATACGCACGAAAGAAGCAGCGAATATCGAAAAAATCAGAAAAGAATACGGAGATAAAATAAAACAGAAAGAAGAGCAGATCGCTGCCCTCCAGGCGGAAATCGACGCATACGACGCACGCCAGCTCGCACAGGCCAAGCAACGCGAAGAGGTGCTGAATAATCAGCGCCGACTCTTCGATATGGAGATGAAAAAAGCCACGGATTATTATGAAAACAAAATCAAGGAGCTCACCGACTCATACACAAAAGAGCTGAAAGATGCGAAGCAGCATCAGGAAGAGCTCGTGAAACTTCTAAAGGGCAATTACGAAAAGGCGCTTCAGGATCAGTTCAATCTCTATAACCCTACCTTTGGCGAGGACAGAGTGAAAGGGATCTTGAACAGGCCCATAGAAAAAGGTGTGATCGGACCGAAAACCTTCGGCGGCTACAGAACTACGCTCCAGAAGGAAGGTATAGCGACCCCTGAGGAATACGCAGCGCTTCAGCGCCAGCTGGACGATTTTTCCGCTCTTCTCAAACGGATGAAAAACATACCGTATAAAAATTCCATGCCCCAGGCATTAAACCAGGTGGAATATCTCGGATATCTCATGGTACGAGATTACGACGGCTTGCTGGATGAGCTTGTCGGCGCAGTGGATGCGAAAAACAGGACTATCGGACAGCAAAACGATACCATCACCCAATTCTTGTATGCACTGGACTTTCTTACGCAGAAGAGCAGGGAAAATGGCTATGTGCTGGATCCCAGAAATTCCGACCGAATCGTGGTATATCTCGATAAATTGAGACCGGTGAAAGACGGCGCATTGGCCTATGTGTTCAGGAGGGACGATGAACCCATCGCCTCCGTCCGGATGAGGGTGAAGGGGGATTCCATATATGCGAACCTCGTATCGCTGGAATCCAAGGACAAGCCGATTGAGCCCTTCGATAAGGTACTCGTACAGTTACAGTAGGAGATATGAGATGGAAAAGAGAATATATATCCTTTTAACCATGCTTTTCCTCGGCATTACGTTCTCGTTGAGTGCGCAGACTGCGTTCGAAGGGTTTACACTCGTGCAGGAAAGAACTGCTGGCAATCAATACATATACGAGTTGAAAGACGCTGCCGATATTCCGGTAACAGTCGTGACCAGAGCTCAGGTGACAGCTGCGCAGAAGGCCTCGCTTTTGGACATCCGGAACCGTTTTTCCTCATGGAAATCGCTCACCATAGCATCCCTCAGGGTTTTTTTCCAGGAAGATAAAATCGAAGTGCTCATGGTGCCTGAATCCCTCATCTGGAAAGGCACGGAACTGATAGAGTACCTGCCGTCCGGGATTCTTTTTTCGATAACCGATATCATTGAATACAACTTCCGTATGGTGAAAGATAACCTGTTCCTCAGGCTTCAAGGGAGATTTTTCAATGAAGACCAGTTCTGCGACAGACTCCTCGAAGCATCGAATAATCCGCTTGCGTTTATCCAAGCTCAGGACCCTGAGTATGTGATCAGGCGCCTTTCCGCGATTGAAGCGAATATCGACTTAGTGAACGATGCGGCCGCTGCGCTGCAGAAGGCGAACGAAGATTTGAACACCAGGCTCGAGGAAATGACTGCAAAATACAACGATCTGCAAGGAAGACACGAGGCTCTCCAGCAAAAGCATTCTGCGCTTCAAGAAAAACACGATGCCCTGAAGGCGGAAAAGGATTCGCTAGACAAGGCGTTTCAGATTCTGAGATATGCTGTCATGACTCTGGAGAATACGGGTTTTTTCCGCGGGCCCACTACCATCCCGCCCGAATATGTAGAGCGCGTGGTCAAGTTGAAGAGGGAAAATCCGTCGCTGACCATCAAACATTCATTCCAACAGGTGAAGGCTGAGTGTCTCAAAATGTCGGATCAGGATGTCATGCTCATTTTCAGTGTGTACTTCAACGAATTCAAATAATTAATACGAGAAAATTCTGTTTCTATATCTCAACGAGCAGGAAGTACTTGAAGTTTTTTTTTTATCCAGTACACTTACAGAGAGATGTAGCAATACAGGGGTTTCGTGAAAAAAAAGTTACATACCCGCTGGCTCACTGTGCTCAGCGGGGTGGCATTCTTAGTATTGATTTCATGTGCCGGCGGACCTGGTACTGAGGGAGGGGCGGTTGCAGGTACCGTTACAGTGCCGCAATCCTCTCGGGAGCAGGCTGTCGAACTGTCGGGCCAATGGGAATTCTATTGGAAAGAGCTGTATAATCCGGATGATTTTTCCAAAGGGAGTATCGGCGAACCTGCATACGTGTATCTGCCGAGTGCATGGAATACTATCGAAGAGGATGGCAACAAACTCGGAAGCGACGGGTATGCCACATTCAGGCTGAAGGTGCATGCTGAAAAGCGGGAAGGGATTCAAGCCCTCAGAATTCCGAGTATCAGTAGCGCCTTTGTGTTGTACGTAAACGGCGACAAAGTAGCAAGCGCGGGAATTGTTGGTACGGACAGGGCCGGTTCAGTGCCTGAGTTTAAACCGCAGGTCGTCTACTTCAATCAGAAAGCGGACGATCTGGACATCATACTTCACGTATCCAACTTTCACGATGTACAAGGTGGCCCTTGGTCGGATCCTTTGGTATACGGTCCCGAATCCGTCGTGACAAAGCAGAAATATCTATCTGCGCTTTCCGATGTTTTCCTCGTAGGTTGTCTTTTCGTCATAGGGTGCTATTTCCTTGGCTATTATCTGTTCAGGAAGCGGGACATATCTCATATATATTTCGGCCTTTTCTGCCTTCTGTACTCGTTCAGGACCTTTCTTACGGGTGAACGGCTCCTGTATTATTTTTTCTCGTTCCCTTGGAAACTGGGGCTTTCTTTTGAGTACATAACCTATTACATGGGACCTCCGCTTTTTCTGCTTTACCTCATATCAATTTTTAAGCAGAAAAAACACGTGTTCCCGCCGTGGATCATGCCCGCACTCGGAGGTGCGTTCTCCGCTTTCGCATTGATAGCTCCTTCCTGGCTGTTCACAAGAACGGTGTTGCCATACGCATTTATCATTGTTCTGGAAGCGGTGTACGGGTTTTATCTGCTCGGAAAAGCGATGTTGGAAGGACGGCGGGAAGCTCACGTGGTTTTCGCAGGAACGCTGCTGCTGCTCGTCGCAGGCGCAAACGATATACTCTATTCCATGGGATGGTTCAACTCTCTATACCTTGTGCCCTATGCGGTTTTTCTGTTCACCTTTATTCAGATTTTTGTCCTCGCATACCGTTCTTCCACAACGATTGCCACTTTAGAGAAAGTATCATCGGATTTGTATTCTTTGGACAAAGTGAAGGACGAGTTTCTGTCTAACACGTCGCAAGAAATACGCACGCCGCTTCAGGGCATTATAGGACTCGCGGAGTCTCTTCTGAACGGCAATCTCGGAAAACTGAATCAGGATCAGAAGACAACGCTTTCACTTATCGTAGCGAGCGGCATGCGGCTTACCAATCTCGTGAACGATATTTTCGACTATTCGAACATAAAAGAAAACAATCTCCAACTGTCCAGAAGGCCGGTGGATGTGTTTCAGATCGCCGAGTTGGTCATCCGTCTTGGCGATTCCATGGTTGGGGGAAAGGGAATCGTCATATCCAACGAAATACCGCGGAATATCCCTGCCGTATATGCGGATGAGGAAAGGTTGGAACAGATCATGTACAATCTCCTCAGGAATGCGGTCTTTTTTTCGGAAGAGGGGGAAATCGTCTTTCGTGCCCGCGAACTCGAAGGAGCTGTTGAAGTGACCATCAGCAAGGATAAAGCGGGAGTGCTCGAGGAAGGGCTCGACGAGATGTTTCAGGTCTTCCAGTTCGATGCCGGCGGTATGCCGAGGACGTATACCGGCATGAGCCTTGGCCTTTCCATAACGAAGCGTCTGATAGAGCTTCAAGGCGGCATACTCCGCCTTGAAGCGGAACCAGGAGAAGGATTTTCATTCATTTTCGATTTGCCGACATGCGAAGAGGAAAAAAGCGTTTCTCAAAGCCTCATGCTCAATCAGAAGGCTCTCGAAATGGCTTCCGGAGTTCTCGAAGAAACGGTTCAGGAGGGAGGGTTTACCATTCTCATTGCGGACGATGATCCCAGTGCTCTGCTCATCATGAAAAATTATCTTTCCGCTGGGAATTACTCCGTTATCCCCGTAACGAGCGGCGAAGAAGTGCTGAGCCGGATTGAAAAAGGGCCGCTCCCCGATTTAGTGCTCCTCGATGTCCTTATGCCTCGGTTGTCCGGTTTCGATGTGTGCAAAAAGCTTCGGGAAAACTATTCCACTACGGAGCTTCCCATACTGCTTATAACGGTGAAAAACAGCGTGACCGACCTCATGGAAGGGCTCTTGGCAGGTGCAAATGATTACCTGGTCAAGCCGTTTTCCAAAGAAGTGTTTCTTTCCCGGGTGAGGAATCATCTGCAACTCGGGAAGATCAATTCGGTATACGGGAAATTTGTGCCTAAGGAGTTCCTGCATTTCCTCGGCAGAGATAACCTCATAGAGGTAAGGCTCGGGGATCAGGTGCAGAAAGAGATGACCATTCTTTTCGTGGATATACGCGCTTTCACGAGCTTGTCGGAGAGGATGACGCCCGAGGAGAATTTCAAATTCATTAATTCGTATTTGAGCCGCCTGAGTCCCGTTATACGTAAACATAACGGCTTCATAGACAAATACATAGGCGACTCCATCATGGCATTGTATCCGTATTCCCCGGAGGATGCACTTAAGACCGCCGTCGATATGATGAAGCATGTAGAAGTGTACAACGGACACAGGGCCAAATGCGGGTACAGTCCCATAGGCATTGGGGTCGGCATACATACGGGAAAACTCATTCTCGGAATCATAGGCGACGAAAATCGCATGCAAGGAACGGTTATATCCGATGCTGTGAACCTCGCTTCGAGAATTCAGGATCTTACGAAGCTCTACGGAGCGAATATCATCATAAGTCAGGATACCTTCGTAAGGTTGGAAAATCCTACGGAATACAATTTCCGATTTCTCGGACGGGTCAAGGTGAAAGGGAAGGAACATTCGGTTTCGGTATTCGAGATATTCGATGGCGACAATGAAGAGATGAAAGCGGCAAAAAGCCGGACAAAATCCGAATTCGAAGAGGCGATCCTTTATTTCGCAAAACGGCGATTCGACGAAGCGAAGAAGATTTTCAAGGGAATCGTGACGAGCAATCCGAAAGACAGAGCGGCTCTCCTCTTCCTCGACAGGACCGAGAAGTACCTCGCCTGAGAAACTTCATTGGGAGACGAATTCTAAATACGGATCCGCTATGAGTATGCTCCCGATATCCTTGCCCCAGAAACCGTTCACATAGTTCGAAGGGCTCAGGAAAAGCGTGATAACAGGTTCGTTTTCCGCACCGGAAGCGGGCGGGTCAATCTGAAGTCGAAACTCTCCCGATACGAAGGTCCAGTCAGACCAGTCTACTCCACTGTCCGTCGGTTTATACACCGCAGGGGAGAGCATACCTGAAGCCGATGAATCGATGCCGAGCGAAACTGCCTGAGCAGGGAACCTGTTCGGATATGCGGGTGTTACCTTAGAATCAGCCTTGATGTATACGCCAAACCGGTAGGTGCCACTGAGGAGAGGAAGCCTTCCTGTCTCGGAATAGAGCAGTCCGAGCCGTATCATATAGGGGAGGTCCGTTCTCGTTATCCTGATATTGTCGATTCCTGCAGTCTGAGGCGTCTGTTCGTAGCTGAGCGTGCCGATGCAGAAATAATAGTTCTGAAATCCTTGGTTAACGGATACTTCCGGATAAGCGATATTCGAAGCAGGGAATGTCTGGATATCCGCTTCAGTGCCCACACGGGACTGGTTCCATGTGGTGAGGATTCCGGCGGCATCCGCATTGTTGTTGATTTCCGTTATGAGCTTTTCCTTTTCCGATCTGAACAAGAACCGCCACAGGTATGTCGCTCCTTCCTTGAAACCGTCCGACAGGCCGGTATTCGTATTCCTGAGATCGAAATTGAGCCTCGAATCGCTTTTCGGAAAGGTCAGGTACAAGGATTTGCCTTCGATCGCGAATTCGGCATTCTTGTTTTCGCTTACGTAATACGTCACATCCGAATCCGTAGCCGTCCAGCCCAGGGGGTGTTGCCCTACAGTCGTGGATTCGAAGTCTCCGTTGGGCATGAGATTCAGTATTTCCAGCCGGTACACTGCTCCGCTCGAAGGAGGAGCGCTTCCCGCATCTGCGGATGCTTCTTCGAAAACCATGTACGGCAGCGACTGATCCGAAACCCAATCCGCTCCGAATCCGTGGTTTGCAATGAGATTGACACCTCTGTATTCGGGGAACGGGTCTTCCCTTGCACATGAAAGCAAGGCTGATAGGAATACCAAAGGTATACAGAAGCGAATCATTTTCACGGTATACAATATATATCTTTTTCCGAACCTTGTCCAAGTTGGGGCTGCACGGCTGAACGTACGATATTGAGCATTTGTCGAGGCTTCTTTACAATGGGTCGCAATGGCACCGTTGGTATCTGTCGTCATACCTACCTACAACAGAAAACAGCTTCTCCTCGAAGCATTGGCGAGCGTAGCTGCGCAGACATTCGACGATATGGAGGTCATTGTTTCGGATGACGGTTCTACCGACGGAACCTTCGAAGCGGTACGCACAGAATTCCCCGGCGTCCGATATGTGAGCTCCGTGCATACGGGGTTTCCCGGTCACGCCCGCAATATCGGAGCAGCCGAAGCGTCGGGGAAGTATCTCGCCTTTCTCGATTCGGACGATCTGTGGATCCCCGAAAAACTTGTGCTCCAGATGCAGGCGTTCGAAGCGCATTCTGATGCTGCGCTGTGCCATACCCGCGAACTCTGGCTCAGAAACGGAGAAGAGGTTTCGCAGGCAGGGCAGATTTACAAGAGAGAAGGAATGATATTCGAAGACTCCCTCAGGAAGTGCATCATCGGACCTTCGACTGTTGCCATAGAAAAGGCATTGTTCGACCGTTACGGTGGATTCAGAGAAGATCTGGAAATCGCAGAGGATTACGAGTTTTGGCTTAGGATCACCTGCTGCAATCCTGTAGCCTATGTTGATTCGGCGTTGACAGTGAAACGGGCAGGGCCATGGGATCAGCTCTCCGAACGGTACGGTCATATTGAATACTATAGGATCCAGGCTTTGAAAGCCCTTGTGGACGGACTTTTTTTCCCTGAAACAGAACAAGGACTCGCTGAGTGCGAGCTGTCGAGGAAATGTTCGATATACGCAGCAGGGTGCAGAAAACGCGGCAGAGAAGAAGAGGCTTTGCTCTATGAAGCACGCGCAGTGCAATACGGATCGGCAGCAAAGGGATCGAGCCGATAAAAATGGAACGAGGTGAACCATGATCAGGGGGGTGGCGATCATTTTCGGATTTCTTTTTCTAGGGGAGGCAGTGAGCTCGCTCTTGAGGCTTCCTGTGCCGGGGAACGTGATAGGTATGGTGTTGCTCACGATTGCTCTGAAGTTGAAGGCAGTGAAGCTGGAATGGGTTAAGCCGGTTGCCGATTTTCTCGTGAACAACATGTCGTTCCTTTTTGTTCCTGCAGGGGTCGGCATTATGGCATATTTTGACATAGTGCAGAAACAGTGGCTTCCCATTGCAGTGTCGATCTTCGTGAGCACGGTGTTCGTACTCCTCTGCACAGGGTTGATCCAGCAGGGGATGATCGGTTTAATGCATGGTACGAACGGCAAAGAAAAAGGAGGCAGAGCATGACCGCCGTCGCCCAATCTCCGCTTTTTGCTGCGACCATTACGTTGGTGGTCTTCGCTCTGGCGAAAAAGCTTTATGAAAAAGTACATTTTTTCCTTCTCCATCCGGTGCTCGTGAGCATTGCGGTCATCGTGATGCTGCTCAAGCTTATGGGAACGGAATACGCCGTGTACAAGAAAGGTGGGGACATCATTTCGTTTTTTCTCGGACCTGCAGTTGTCGCACTCGGTGTTCCTTTGTATCAGCAGCTCGG
>CAZWAS010000049.1:15438-20302 GCA_964631915.1 uncultured Spirochaetales bacterium
AAAAATGGGGGTGCCGATCCTGGTGTCCACCGTATTCGCGAGCCTGGTCGGTATTGTTTCCGCAGTGCTTCCTGTGCTTCTGCTCGGTGCCCCTCTCGAGATAGCATACTCCCTTGCCCCGAAATCCGTTACCACCGCGATAGCTATAGGCATATCGGATCGGATAGGCGGACTACCGTCGCTCACCGCAGTGGTAGTCATCCTCACCGGTATCCTGGGAGCGGTGATTGGTCCCGCTCTTCTTACGCTTGTGCGGGTCACGAACAGAGTGGCTTTTGGCTTCGCCATAGGAGCAGCGGCCCATGGGGTGGGAACAGCCCGTGCGCTGGAAATCGGGGATGTGGAGGGAGCTTCCGGAGGGCTCGCCATTTGTCTTACTGGCATCGTGACCGCCGTCGCAGCTCCCTGGGTAGTGAAGCTTTTGTATGCGGTGTTTTCATGAAACCGATATACGCTGGCATGGTGATTACAGACCTAGACGGTACTCTCCTCCAGGATTCGAAACGTATGGCTGCACGGGATCGGGCGATGCTCGAACATTTGGGTGAAAAAAACATTCTCCGGGTCATAGCCACTGGCAGGTCGCTCTATTCGTTCGAACGAGTTCTCGATTATTCGATTCCCCTCGATTACCTTGTGTTCTCCTCCGGTGCTGGTATCGCTGAGATGAAGACAAAATATATAGTCAAGTCTTCGCTCATGGCTCGTTCCGATGTGTTGAAATCCCTCGATGTGCTCCGTGGATTTTCCGATCATTCCGTGCAGCCCGGTTACATGGTACATTACCCTATACCGGACAATCACAAATTTGTATATTTCTCAGGTGATGGGAATAATCCCGATTTCCATCGGAGGTGCGAAATATACAAAGAGCATGCGGAGCAGGGGAATATCGGAACCTTCGCAGGCATGGATGCGAGCCAAGTCATAGCAATCGTACCGGACGGGAAGATCGGCTCCTATTATGACCGAGTGAAGGAAGGGCTCGCCCCGCTTTCTGTGGTGCGCACCACATCTCCCCTTGACGGAGTATCGGTATGGATCGAGGTCTTCCCTCAGGGCATATCGAAATCCGCTGCATGCGCGTGGCTCGCACAGGAAAATGACATCTCCGTTTCCTCGGTGTGTGCGGTGGGCAACGATTACAACGATCTCGACCTTCTTTCCTGGGCTGGGACCGCTTTTGTCGTGGACAATGCGCCTACCGAACTGAAGCGTTTATTCCGCAGCGTTTCCTCGAACAACGAAGGCGGATTCTGCGAAGCCGTCCAGGTATGGCTGAGCGGACGCTAATAGATGCGTACAGTGTACATTTTGGCGGAAAAGCCCTATAGTGTGCGGTATTCAACAGAGAGGAATAGCCATGGGTTTGAATTGCGGAATCGTAGGGCTTCCCAATGTGGGGAAGACTACCTTATTCTCGGCTCTTACATCTACGAAGGCGGAAACGGCGAACTACGCTTTCAGCACGGTGAATCCGAACATCGGTTTCGTCAATGTGCCCGACAAACGACTCTACGACATTGCGCGCATCATTGTTCCTAAGAAGATAACGCCTGCGGTGGTGGAGTTCGTGGATATAGCGGGACTCGTGAAAGGAGCATCGAAGGGCGAAGGATTGGGAAATCAGTTTCTTTCGCGTATACGCGAAGTGGGAGTCATCGTGCATGTGGTGCGTTGCTTCGAAAACGAGGATATAGTGCATGTGACGGGAAAGATCGATCCTGCTTCGGATATCGAAACCATCAACATAGAGCTCGCACTCGCAGACCTCGAGACTGTGGAAAAACGGTATGCCAAAATGGAGAAGAACATCAGATCCAACAACAAAGAGCTTCTGAAGCAGGCGCAGACCGCTCTTCCTGTGCTTGAAAAGTTGCGGACACTTCTCAGCGAAGGAAAACCTGCGCGTATGATCGATTTCTCCGAAGAGCATAAGGCACTTGTGGCGGACCTTCAACTTATCACCATGAAAAAACAGATTTATGTATGCAATGTGGATGAGGCAGGGCTCGCGCAGGACAACGCACTTGTGCGACAGGTGAAGGAAATTGCAGCGGCTTCTGGCACCGAAGCAGTGGCCATATGCGGCAAACTCGAAGCGGATATCGCCATGCTGGAAACCGAAGAGGAGCGGAACGAATTTCTGAATGCCGCAGGGCTCGCCGAGTCGGGACTCTCGAAACTCATCCACACTGGCTACACCATGCTCGGACTCCGTACCTTTTTCACTGCAGGAGAAACCGAGGTGAGGGCGTGGACCTATCACGAAGGGATGAAGGCACCGGAGGCTGCAGGCATCATACATACCGATTTCCAGCGAGGCTTCATCAAGGCGGAGGTGTACCATTACAACGACCTCATGGCATACGGCTCCGAGCAGAAGGTGAAGGAAGCCGGGAAGCTCAGACTCGAAGGAAAAGAGTATGTCGTGAAGGACGGCGACATTATGTTTTTCAAGTTCAACCTGTGAGAAAAAGAATGATATACCGGGAATACGGCAACACGGGTAAGAGGGTTTCAGCTATAGGGTTCGGCGGTATGCGTTTCGAGCGGCCCGCAGATTATGATTATTCCGCCGCTACTGTACTCCATGCATTCGACAAAGGAATCACGTATTTCGACACTGCTCCCGGGTATTCCGAAGGCAATTCCGAACGCATCATCGGCCTGGCAGTGCGCGAGATGAAAAAACGAGGTACTCCGTTCTTTATAGCTACGAAGTCCTCCAAAGCGAACGGAGCAGCACTCCGAAGGGAACTCGAAGCGTCTTTGAAAGTGCTCAATATCGATTCGGTGGATTTCTTTCACTGCTGGTATGTCCTCACGTTGGAAGATTGGGAACAGAGAAAAGCCGGCGGAGCGGTAAAAGAAATCCTCAGAGCCAAGGAAGAGGGACTCATTCGTCATGCTGTATTCTCCACGCATCTGGGAGGAGAGGATATCCGGAGAGTGATAGAGGAGGGCTGTTTCGAGGGCGTTACGCTCGGATATTCGGTCGTCAATTTCCCGTACAGGGAGGAAGGAATCTGGGCTGCGGCGGAGCGGAGAATGGGGGTAGTGGTGATGAATCCCCTAGGAGGCGGCACCATAGTGCAGAACGAAGAGACATTTAGATTCGTCAAAATACATCGGAAACAGACCATGGTCGAAGCGGCCCTCCATTTCCTGCTTTCCGATGAGCGCATAACGGTTTCCTTAGTGGGATGCAGAAACTCCCGCGATGTCGACGACGCCGTGCACGCTGCGGATACATTCAGACCGTATACGAATGAGGAGATCAGATCCATACGTGCCAGGGTGGAGACAGGGTTTAACAATCTCTGCACGTCGTGCATGTACTGTAGGAATTGTCCAGAAGACATTCCTGTATGGAAGTACATGGATACTGCGAACCTTCTGTATCTGCGCGGCAACGAGTCGTTGCAGGAGAGGCTGGGGGCGCATTGGGGCGCAGACATAGCTGACCTGGACAGGTGCATAGAATGCGGAGCCTGCGAGCGGGCCTGCACTCAGCATCTCCCCATTATAGAAAGGTTCAAAGAACTGAAAGCAGGACTTACAAAAGAAAAGAAGCAGAACTGATACCATGCGGGCAAAACTTTCGTCTCTTTTTTCCCTGTATAGAGGGCTTCCGCGGAGCGTGTACGTACTGTTCATCGCCCGTATAGTGAACAGCATGGGGAATTTCGTGTTCCCCTTTCTCGCTCTTTTCCTCACGGACAGGCTGGGATACTCTGCAGATACGGCAGGCATTATCATACTCCTTTCCGCCTCGAGCAGCATTCCCGGTTCCCTCGCGGGCGGAAAACTCGCCGATCGTATAGGCAGAAAAAAGGTACTCATATCCGGTCTTTCCCTTGCGGCATTCACTTTTATACCCTGCGCTTTGCTCGGAGATTCTCTCCTCCTTCCCTATTTCATAGTAGCTGCGGATTTCTTCATCGGCATGGCGAATCCATGTTCGCAAGCTATTGTGACTGACCTGACTACCTCCCAAAACCGCCAAGCTGCTTTTTCTCTGCTCTATCTGGGGCACAATCTCGGCTTCGCCATCGGTCCTCTCATAGCAGGCTTCCTGTACAACAGCCATACCAGTTGGATATTCCTCGGCGATGCGCTCACAACGCTGGCTTCGGTGTCCTTGATAATTTTGTTCGTCAAAGAGAGCGCTCCCTCAAAGCAGGCCATAGAAGCGAGCTTTTCCCACGAATCGCCGGAACGGGCCGAACGGGGCAGTCTCGTAAAAGCCCTTCTGGCGCGACCCTATCTGCTCGGATTCGTGTTCATATCGATGTTCATCAGCTTTGTATACGCCCAACACACCTTCAGTCTACCCTTGCAGGTGAAGGCGTTGTTTCCCGAACAGGGATCGGCTCTGTTCGGCGGCCTCATGACCACGAATGCTCTCGTTGTCATTCTTCTCACGGCGCCGATCATCGCTCTCACCAAGCGGATCAAGCCCGTGCTCAATCAGGCTCTCGCCAGTTTTCTCTATGCGTTCGGATTCGGAATGATCTATTTCATACAAGCGTATCCACTGTTCATCGTTTCAACGATTATCTGGACCGTGGGCGAAGTGATTTCCGCGACGAATGTGAGCGTGTATATAGCCAACCATACGCCGATTTCGCACCGGGGAAGATTCAATTCCGTGCTTCCTGTACTTTTATCCTCAGGTTTCACTATTGGACCTCCTATTATGGGTGCCTTTATCCGTAGATTCACGGTACATCGGGTCTGGTTGCTCTGCTCCGCGATCACGTTTTGCGCGTGCTTAGCGCTCTTGGTTCTCCACGTGAGGGAAAAAAGAAAGACGTGCGAAAATTGTAAACATGGTGCGCTTAGTGTATAATGTATCATC
>CAZWAS010000049.1:20312-27704 GCA_964631915.1 uncultured Spirochaetales bacterium
GAGGAACGTAAGGAGACATCATGGAGTGTGCGAACCACACGAAAAATCTGAAGGGATGTAACTGTTCGTACGAGCCGTGTTCCAGAAAAGGTACCTGCTGTGAATGCATGAGCTATCACAGAGCCATGAAGGAACTGCCGGCTTGTTATTTCCCGGACGATGTGGAGCGAACCTATGACAGATCGATCAGACGCTTCGTTCAGTTGTATGGGCGCGTATGACCGACGCTAAACTGTACGAAGTCGTGGATGCAATTCTTAAGCTCGCCAACGACAGGGATTTACAGGTCATCCGGCAGGCTATGGAGCGAAGGACGCGTGCTCTGCATGGCGGCCCTATGGGTGTGAATCCCGGGAAAATGGCGCAGGATATGGCTGAAAAAATAAACAGCCAGATGGGGTATTCTCAGGAAATGATCAGGGATATGGTCAGGGGATTCGCAGAGGAGATAATACGCAAAAATGCTCCTGAGCTGTCGGAAGATCAGATACGCGAACTGCTGAAAGAATGGGTTCCTCATCCGAAGAAAACGGGTTCACCGCGGCATTCGATTCTGCCACCGGATGCTCTGCTCGCCATGATAGGGCAGTTTATAGCATACAGCACAGGCCAGATGTCGCCTTCCGAACAGCAGAGCTTGCGAAACGATATACCGAACTGGCATGAACGATACTGGAACACGTTTCCAGACGGGATAAAAAAACTGCTTGCGAAATTCCTGAAAGGAGAGCTCGACGGCGAGCTTTTCTGGCGGGCGGTTGATGAAGAACTTTCATACTGAGTGATGCCGGAGCCCTGTATGGATACCTGTGAACTGCTGCTTGCCCTGAAAGATCGTGAGGAGCGGGCGAATATATGTAGAAGCATTGCCTCGGAGTTTCCCTCGTGTAGGATCGATGAGGCCGATTCCTTTGAGGATGCCGCCACCCTTCTTGGAAAAAAGCGCTACGGAGCGGTGATATCCGACCTCCTGTTGGAAGGAGAAGCCCTTTCCGACTTGTTCCGAAAGGGCTTCGGCATACCGTTTGTCATAGTTGCGTCCCCGGACATGCAGCATGAACTCAGGAAAGTGCTCGAACTCGGTATTGTGGATTTTGTGTTCAGGGATAGCGAAGGACAGTATATACGCATTATGCCGGTGATTGTCGATAAAGTACGGAGAATAACGGATGCGTTCGAGCATGAGATGCGGATAAGCGAGAAGCGCTACGAAAATCTCGTGCAGGCCCTCCCGGATATTGTTTACGAGCTCGATGCTTCTGGCCGTTTTACGTTCGTGAACGATGCCGTGCGCATGCTTTCCTATGAACCGAAAGAGCTCGTCGGCAAACATTTCAGCGAGCTGCTTTACGAACACGATGTACCGCAGGTGAGTAGGGAAATCGTGCTGAAAAACCTTAAAGGAAAAAAGCTCGGCGAAGGCAGGGCTCCGAAGCTTTTCGATGAGCGGAGAGGGTGGGACAGGAAAACTACAGATCTCGAAATCCGGTTGAAAAAGAAAAACAAAGATGCAGGATACTTTCTGGGGAACGAGATAATCGGATCGGTTATTTCTTACGGCGAAGTGAATGCAGTGGGGCAGTACGGGAAAAGAGGAGGAGAGGATAAGTTCATCGGAACCGTGGGGATTATCGGCGACATAACGGTGAGGAGGAAATCCGAAGAAATGCTCAGGAAACTCTATCAGGCTGTGGATCAGAGTCCTGTGGCAGTGATCATTTCGGATTTCGAGTACGCCATAGAGTATGTGAATCCCCAATTCTTGAAACTCACAGGGTACGAACCCGGGGAAGTACTCAAGCGGAACATCGAGATATTGAAATCCGAAAGCCAGCCTGAAGCGCAGTACCGAAACATGATAGAAACAGTGGAATCCGGAATCGAATGGCGTGGAGAAATGAAATGCCGCAGAAAGAACGGCGAAGATTACTGGTCTTTGGTATTCATGTCTCCTGTTCGCGAACCGGACGGCCTCATAAATCACTATGTGTCGATTCAACAGGATATTTCCGAGCTTAAAAAGAACGAGATCGAGCTACAGAAGGCACGGGAGAACGCCGAATTGGCGAACAAGGCGAAGAGCGAATTCCTCGCGAACATAAGCCATGAAATACGAACACCCCTCAGCGGAATTATCGGAATATCGGAAATGACACTGACCACAGGGCTGCAGGAAGATCAAAGGAAGTACATCGGCATGATAAGAGATTCGGCAAAATCTCTTCTCATGATCGTGAATGAAATTCTCGACTATTCGAAAATAGAGGCGAGGAAGCTCGAGTTGCGGCCGATCGTGTTCAATCTGAGGGAACTCATCGATAAAACGATACTTCCGTTCACGGTACAGGCGCACGGGAAAGGGCTGGATGTTTTTGTGTCGGTGTCTCCGGATATCGCAGAACAGCTGTTCGGCGACAGCCTGCGCCTTTCCCAGGTCATCAGCAACCTCATGGGGAATGCCATAAAATTCACTGATGCGGGGAGGATATCCGTAGATGTAAGACTGAAGGATTGGCGTGAAGATTCGGTCGTGCTCCTCTTTTCCGTATCCGATACAGGTATAGGAATCCCCGTGGATAAGCATGACCGGCTGTTCAAGACCTTCAGCCAGATCGATGTATCCGTAAAGAAACGTTATCCGGGTACAGGTCTGGGGCTTGCTATTTCCAAGGAAATCGTGGAACTTATGAACGGCGATATCTGGTTCGAAAGCGAAGAAAACAAAGGAAGCACTTTTTATTTCAGCGTAACGCTGCTTCAGGTGGCTCCGGGGAAAATCACTTCGCACGATCTTGCCGCTTCGGACAAAACGGCGGTATTATCTTCCATTCCTCCGATCAAAATTCTGCTTGCCGAAGACAACGAGATGAATCAAACGTACCTGCTTTATTTCCTCAAGCATGCAGGACATGATGTAAGTCTGGCAGTGGACGGCAGAGAGGCGTTCGAGCTTTTCAAAAATAATACATATGATATTGTGCTTATGGATATCCAGATGCCTGAAATGGACGGAGTGGAGGCTGCAAATTCCATCCGCGCATGGGAAACGGCATTGGGAAAGGAGCGTACTCCCATTATAGCGCTGACCGCATATGCGATGCCGGGAGACAAAGAACGGTTCGAATCGCAAGGATTCGACGGCTACATAGCAAAACCGATCGATATGGACGAACTGTTCCTGCTTATGGAAAAATCCTACTACAGAGAAAAAGGAAACGGATTCCTGCTTCGGCACAGTCAACACCTTACCAGGGATGTGCAGAAATACATAGACGTCGAGCTCCTCCTGTCCAATTATAAAGGCGAATACGATTTGCTTAGACAGATCATACGGATATTCCTGCAGGAGACGCCGAACAAAATATCTCATCTGTCCTGTGCGCTGAATACGGAAGACACCGCTCTTATAGCGACAGCGGCTCATTCCTTTATCAATTCCGCAGGGATGATATGTGCCCATAACGCGCGCAGCCTCGCACGACAACTCGAACTGGCTGCGAAGCGGGAGGATTTTCCCCTTATAAGGGAATACGGAAACGCTTTTCTGCGTGAAATCGAAATGGTACTCGAAACGGCAAGAAATCTACTCAAAGATTGAGGGGTGTCACAGCCACTTTTTGCGCTTGAAAAGCCAGATCATAGCCGTCGAAAGCAGTATCATGAATCCCCAGACAATGGGATAGCCGAGCGGGGAATCCAATTCTGGCATGTATTTGAAATTCATGCCGTATATTCCCACTATAAAAGTGAGAGGAATGAATATCGTGGATATTACCGTAAGGAGCCGCATGATATCGTTCATTTTGTTGCTCATGCTCGAAAGATATATGTCCAAGACTCCCGTTATGCTGTCCCGGTAGATTTCCAGTGTATCTATCGCCTGGAATACATGATCATTCAAGTCCCTGAGATAGGGGACTACATGAGGACTGAAGAAATCCGATGCGTCGCGCATGAGGCTCGTCATTACGGTTCTAAGCGGCCAGATATATTTCCTGAGCGTGAGTAATTCATGCCGTATTCCGTGGATTTCTTCAGTGGTGGATTTGCCAGCGCCTGTCAGCGATTTATCCTCAAGCGCCTCTATGCGTTCTCCGAAGTTTTCCAGTATGAGGAAATAGTGGTCCGCTATGATATCGAGCAGTGCATAGGCCAAGTAGTCTGCTCTATTTTTTCTGATTCTCCCGCCTCCTGTCCTGATCCTTTCTCTGATAGGATCGAACACATCGCCTTCCCGTTCCTGGAATGTGATGACCATATCTCCCTTGAGAATCAAACTGACCTGCTCGTAATCGATGTTGTTATCCTTGAGGGTACGTATCATTTTTATGATTATGAACACATAATCATCGAAAAACTCGATTTTCGGGCGCTGATCCGTGTTCAGAATGTCTTCCATGGTGAGGGGATGGATCGAGAAAAAGTTCCCTATCTCGGATAGAACGTCGATATTGCCGAGCCCTTCTACATTCAGCCAGGAGACCATATTGGGTTTCTGCGTTTTGGTCAGCTCTTCGAGAGACCCGAGCGCTGCGAACTCGCACGTCTCGGAATCGAACTGGATCAGGGTGATCGCTGTCTGGCCCGTATATTTATCGCCCACATAGACTAGAGAACCGGGAGGCAGCCCCGTTTTTTGAGAACGTTTTCCCTTCATATGTTCAAATATCGGAAGGGAAATAAAAAACCCCCAGAAAAAGGAGGTTAAAACTGGGGGTAAGATCTTAAGATAAGAAGATGTTTTGACGGCCGTCGTTGTCTTATCTATTCTCTCGATGTCAATATACAAATATATAAAAAAAAAAAAAAAAAAAAAATCACGAAGTTTTGAATTTATTTGTCATTTTAATCCTTTTAGAGATAAAATTCAACGCAAAATATATAGTATACACTATGTGCACTATTTAAGGAATTGTTTATATTATATATACTGTTAAAAACCAGGAGGTACCCATGTCCGAGCAGGTGAATTTTATCCAGGAACCGGGAGCGGATTCCGGCCACGATCTGACTGTGTATGCGCTGTCCACATGCGGATTCTGTAAGCGCGCCCTGAGTTTTCTGCGGGACCGCAAGATAGCTTTTAAATATATCTACATCGATGAACTGCCGGGAGATGTAAAAGAAAAACTGAAGGAAGAATTGAGGAAACAATTCGATGTGAAGCTTCTATTTCCTTTTCTCGTGATCGACGGAAAAGAATCGGTGACCGGATTCCTCGAAGAGGGCTGGAAAGAAAAACTAGGGTTGAAATAAAGGATACTCCAATGGCGCAGAGAGAGAAAACGAAAGAAGAAGTTTTAAAGTTCATCGGGATGGCGGCAAACCACCATAGGTGGAAACTGAACCCCGATGCTGAATTCACGGAATCCCTTGCTGAAGGGCTTATGAAGAACTTCAATCGATACGGATACTTCCTCTGCCCCTGCAGGGACACTGAAGGTTCTCGCGACAAGGATGCGGATGTCATATGCCCCTGCACATACAGCCATGCCGATGTGGCAGAGTTCGGGCATTGTTATTGCGGGCTGTATCTTTCCGAATCTTTTTCCGCCTCGGGAAAGAAACCACGCAGCATTCCAGAACGAAGAGAGCAGGAATAACCCTGTCCGAGAGAACTTATGAAAGCATCTTGGTATGCCGGCGGAACCGGCTATGAAACGTTTATCCTATCGGGCGATATCGGCGGAACCAACACCGGCATAGCATTAGTGGGAAAACGCCATAAAGAGTTCGCTATTCTTGCGAAATTTTTGTTTCAGACCCAAACTATCGTTTCGTTTACCGACGTGGTGCAACAGGTGCTCCTTGAAATCGAAAGCAACGATCCGTCCCTGAAACCTTCGTACTGCTGCATGAGCGGAGCGGGTCCTGTTGTGGGAAACTCGTGTACGCTCACGAACGGAGGGTTACGCATAGACGGCGATGAAATCTCCTCGATGTTGGGTTTGAAAACACTCGTCATAAACGACTTTATGGCCATCAGCTACGGAATCCCTCTCCTCGATGTGGACAACAAGGAACAGCTGACTCCTATTCCGCATACGGATGGATCACTTCCAAGACCGAAAGGCACGGTGAAGGCTTCGGTAGGAGCGGGCACGGGGCTTGGAGTAGGCTATCTCGCCGAAATCGGAGGAAGGACGGTCGCTTTCCCTTCCGAAGGCGGACATGCAGGGTTTCCTCCTTTCGATGAAGAAACCCTCGCGCTCTGGAACTATATGCACAAAAAGATCGGAAGAGCTCCGGGGTCCGAACTCTTTGTATCCGGGCAGGGAATCACGAATATCTTTCACTTCTTCGAGGATGAAAAACGGATAACGCGCATGAGCGTCGCAGGGGAAATTGTGAAAGCTCCAGAAGCAGAAAGACCGGCACTCGTCGCACGATACGCGCAGGACGATGAGCTTTGCATGCGTATTATGGAGCTATTCGTGCGCATGTACGGCAAAGTTGCTTCCAATGCGGCGATCCATTTTCTTCCCACTGCGGGTTTGTACCTCGGAGGAGGCATCGTCACGAAGAACGAAGAATTCTTTCTTCGGGATCATTGTTTCATGAAAAGCTTCGAAGAGAACTACAAAGAGGGAATACGGAAGGTGCTTAAAGAGATTCCCGTATATATTATTAAGGATTATTCCATCAGCCTTTATGGCGCAGCGCATGCAATATCGTCGATTCTCGGCGTTTAAAATTTTTTTGACTTTTCGATTGTTTCCTCCTACTATGTATATAGGCATGGAACGATACGGGAAAGGAGACGGATATGGCGGCGAACAATGCATGTGCAGATATAAGTTTCACCGAGGCATACGACTTCGCTATGACACTCGAAGAGGAAGGAATAAAGTTTTACGAAAGCCTCGCAAAGAGTTATGAGGGGACGCAGACGAAGAATGAAATGCTCTTCCTCAGGGACGAAGAGGAAAAACACAGAGAGCTTTTTAAAAAGCTTCTGAAGGACACGCAATCCGGGTCTAAGAAAATATCGGGCGAACTGAAGGCTTGTGTCGAAGAGGAGATACTGAATCCGCTGAAGGAAAAGGTAAAAGCGGGAAAAGTATCCAAGGGAAGCGATGCGCTCAGACTGGGTGTCGAAATGGAGAAACGGACTATCAGTTTTTTCGAAGATCTGAGGGAAAAAGTCGGAGATAAGGCGGATACCGATGTCCTGGACAAGGTGCTCGAAGAGGAAAAGAATCATCTAAGGAAGCTCAACATCATCCTGAGCTATTGACTGAGAGAACGTGAATTTTCAGAGACTTTTCGAAAGCGCGAAGCGAATTATTGCGGGCGGCGGCGGATATGAAACCATTATGCAGTCCCTCTGCGATTTTCTATGTAGAGAAGTGAACTATTATGACTGGGTCGGTTTCTATCTCGTGAAAAACG
>CAZWAS010000050.1:0-5532 GCA_964631915.1 uncultured Spirochaetales bacterium
CTCGCAGTTCTCCCCTTTAAAGGGCAAGTCTTTGCACTTACTTTGAGAATCCGCCAGCACTTTCAGAGAACGATTTGCTTCTTGAGAAACGGGTAGCGGATGATTCTTTCATATCTGCGTATTCGAATGAAAAAATTACGGCTACTCCACGCATATATATCACTGTTAAGAATGGTAAGATGTTAGATCGATGGGAATTGCTTATGTCCCCCTGAATTTACATTATGGAAGTTTAGATAAGGTCAATAGTTTTTCGCACATTTGTCGGTGGCATCCCATCCGGCAGACGCGAGCTACGCTTCCAGTAGTTAGTAGTTAACCATACCGACCAGCCTCGACATTTCCATGTAACGGCGTGTTCCCCACTCTCGACCGGCAATGTAGCGCAGCCGTGCGGTTACCAACATCAAGACCGAGCGGCCATCAGGAAAGTTCCCCACGACGCGTGTCCGTCTTCTGATCTCCCGCATGATCCACTCCATTGGGTTGTTCCTTCGTAGACTTCGCCAGTGCTCCCGAGGGAATGCAGTGTAGGTGAGCGTTTCGCGTATTCCCTCTTCAACGCTCTTCGCTGCGTAGAGAAGCTTCATGCTCTTTAGCTTCTCTACGACCAATGAGGCCTTTTCAAGGGCAGCTTCACGGTCCTCTTGAGCATGAATGGCTTTGAGCATCGCGGCGACAGCTTTTACTTTTGTGGATGGCACATTGGTAAAGACGTTTCGGTAGAAATGCACCGTGCATCGTTGCCATTGAGAAGCCGGGTAGTATTCGCCAAGGGATTCAACCAAGGCTGTCAACACCGGCAAAAAAGTTCCGCTTTTCAACGGTCTAGCAGTTCCGCTTTTTGGAGCTATGCGGAGTCGACGACTCCGGCCTTCAACCGGTCTTTCATCCGGTAAGAATCCCCCTTCAGGCTTATCAAATGGGCGTGGTGAAGCAGGCGGTCGAGCATGGCGGTCGCGATCGCTTCGTCGGCCATGGCTTCTGCCCACCTCGCAAAGGGTTTGTTCGTCGTCATGATGATCGTCCCCGCTTCGTATCGGGCGCTGATGAGCTGAAAGAGCAGGTTGGCTTGCTCCTGACCCAGGCTGTCGTACCCCACTTCATCGATGACGAGGACATGAGGTTTCTTGAACCAGGTCAGTTTGCGCTTGAGCCTGTTCTGCTCCTTGGCCCGCATCAGTTTCTCGATGAGGTCCGTGCAGGTCGTGTAGTACGCCGTGTAGCCGCCCAGGCAAGCCTCATAGGCGAGCCCGACGAGGAGATGGGTCTTCCCCAGGCCCGAAGGACCGAGGAGGATGACGTTCTCCTTCCGTTCGACGAAGCGGAGCGACTTGAGCTCGGCGAGCTGGGTCGCCGTCAGGCCTCCCTTGATCCAGGTAAGGTCGAAGTCATCGAGCCTCTTGTTCACCGGGAGCCCGGAAAGCTTCACCCTGCTCTTGATGGCGCGCTCCTTCCGCGGGACGTACTCGATATCGAGGAGGGCGGCAATAAGGTCAAGGAAGCTCCCCTCCTTTTTCGCCTGGTCGGAGAGGAAGGATTCGAGGCCGGCCGCCATGAACGAGAGGCCCATGTCTTCCATGCGCGCCTGGATGGTTTCGAGCTGGACGTTCATGATGCACCCCCGGAGAAGAGCTTGTCATAGCTTCCTGGTGAGCGTATCTGGACTTCGACATCCTTCTTCGCCTGGATATGGCGCTTTTGACGCTTCGTGGGAGCTCTATTCTGCCGCTGCCATAGCTCGAAGATGCTTTTACGGTCCTCCTGGAGGGTCTGGACGGCCCTTTTACCTGGATCCTCGAGACGGATCGTGCGAATCACCACCTTGGCGTGGAGGATGTCGGCCATCCTCGAGAGCGGATCGGTGCGCAATTGCAGGGTCTTTCCCACATATTCGGCAGGCAACGAATAGCGGTTCGTCTCGTGCCTGATATAGCCCTCCCGCGACACCACGACATCGAACAAGGGGCGGATGTCAGGTACGTTTCGGCTACTGTAGGGCCTCAGGCAGGGCTGTTCCATATCGAAGCGCTCGGCCCTGGTCTGACAAAAGTCCCGGATCTCCTGGGCATCGATCTTGTCCAGCCAGTCCATGACGCCGCCATTCAGGTCCTCTATGCGCTCATATCCCCTCTCCTTGGCCGACTCGAGATAGTTGTGGCCCAGGTACCCGATGAATCGCTCCACCTTGCCCTTGGTCTCCGGCCTCCGAACCCTGCACCGGAGGGGATTGAAGCCGCAGTCGGTGGCGAGGCGCAGGAGCGCCGGATTGACCTCCCATTCCCCTCCTACGTAGAGCCAGGCCGTCTTCATGTTGTCGTAGAGGATCTCCCTGGGAATCCCTCCAAAGTACTCGAAGGCCTTGAGGTGGCAGGCGAGGAGGGTCGGAAGCTTCATGTCCGTCGTGAACCTTACGAAAGCCCTCCTGGAATAGCCCAGGAGGAGCACGAAGGCGTAGACCTTCCGCGAAACCCCGTCGATGAGCCAGGTGCCCGCTTCCTTCCAGTCGACTTGCGCTTGCCTTCCTGGCTCAGTTTCGAAGCGGATAACCGCCTTGGCGCTCTCCTTCGCACGGATTTCCCTCGCGTAGTCGCGGAGGATGGTCATGCCCCCGGAGTATCCCTGTTCCTTTAGCCTGTCCCTGAGAAGGACGAGATTGTACAGGGGTCTTTCTTCGAGTAGAGTGTCTATAAGCGGCTTGAAAGGGTCCAGGATGCTCGTTTTAGGGGTCTTGGGCTGTTCCGGAGGCGCTTCCCTGAGGTATTTCCTCACCATGCGGTCGGAGACGCCGAGGACAGCCGCCATTTCCCTTTGGGTGTACTTTTGTTCTTTGAGAATCTTAGCTTGGTGCATTCTCGCTTCCTTGTGTTTCATGGGCGGACTCCTTTGGCCTGTTGTGGTTAACAAACCTTAGGATGTTCCGCCCTTTTTTACGCCTCAAAAAGCGGAACTTTCTCGCCGTTGAATTTAGGAACTATTTCACCGATGCTGACACAAAAAAAATGCACTTCTCCGAAACGAATAGCTGTACGCCTCCAGTCCCCGTTCCTTGACTGAGGCGATGAAGCTGCTCCAACCGGTTTTATCCTCTTTCGCACCTTCGGCCGCGCCGAGGATTTCCCTGTACTCGTCATCGTTTACGCCAAAGGCGACGAGCATCGATACGTTCCGGATTTCCTCCGCCCATATTCGTTTGAGCACGATTCCGTCCAGGCACACATAAGGAAAGCGGCCTTCGATCTTGTCGTAGAGTTCCTGGTTGAGCTTTGAGACGACCCCAGCCGATACCTGTGTTCCCAAAAGCGCTTCGGTGATATCTTCAACACGCCTGCCAGGTACATCTCTATGAGCGCTTCTTCAACGGAGCATTCGCGGCGACGGTACGGGTCTATGATTGCACTTTCGAACGGGATGGTTCTCAGCTTCGGCATGTTGAGTTTCACCGGCCCTGCCTTGGTCTGCATGGTTCGCTCGTAGTGGCCTGCTCTCCGGTCAACACGTTCGTTACTTCGCTCGTAGCGCTTGGCGCTGCACAGCAGATCTGCTTCAGCATCCAACATGGTGTTCAGCGTCTGCTCTACGGTCTCCCGTACGACCTCTCCGAGCTGGCTCTTCACCAGTCCTTCGTCGATGTTTATAATCCTTCCCTGTGAGCGTTCTTCGCTTATGGCGTCCTCCTTTTGGTTTGTTTGGTGTGGTAACTCACCTAAACCAGATGAGGACGCCTCTTTCAATGACCTTTAAATGTGCGAAAGATATTGTACGCTACCCTCTCGTCTTTTATATCGCTCGATGATCGCGCTCTCAAAGGCAAGGGTGCGCAATTTCGGTACTTTCAGCGTCACTCTGCCAACTTTGGTGTCGAGCCGCCGCTGGTATGTCCCTACTTGGCTGTCAATCCAATCAGGGCTGCGCTCATACCTCTTCGCCCTCGCGCCGAGTCCTAATTTATGTGCGTTCGCCCTGAGTATTTTCTCTTTAACATCCCAGAGAAAATACAAACGCCACTTGATTAATTCCCCGGATGTGATATATTGTTCATTCGTTGAACAATGGTTGAACAATCAGTTCGACGTTACCGTTCATAGGGAACCGTTCCTTTCGGGAGCATGTTTCGGCTGCCTCGAGATACGGCGCCTTCCATAAAGTTTTTCACGTTTTCCACAGGGAAAACCATCTTTGAAATTTATGACCACCCAATTAGCAAAAGAAATCGAAATTCTCGAACACATATCGCAGAGTCCGGACATGCATCAGCGCGACCTCGCGGGTTCCATGGGCCTGTCCTTAGGCCTCACGAATGCGAATTCGAAAAACTGATTGCTTCTGGATTAATTAATGCCGACAGTATACATTCAAGGTCCCTAGAGATTCTTTTTTTATTCAGGCGATAAACATGAACCGGAGCACGTTCATGTTGAAAGAGGCGACAGCACGGCCAGATATTGGTTGTCGCCTGTTCGGCTCGATCGAAATAACGGGTTTTCACGAAAAGAATTATCGGAAGTGCATGAAATAGTCTTGAAACACGCTCAGGATTTTATGAGGTGCTGGAATGAGTATTTTTACGATTGAGGTTAAGGATGTAACTGCGAAAACGGTACTAATTCAACATGACACGCTATCCGTGGAATTACGAGACGGAAGAACGTTACAGGTTCCGCTGGAATGGTATCCGAGGCTACTTGCAGGAAGTGAAAAGGAAAGAAATAACTGGAGATTTATCGGGAACGGAGAAGGAATCCATTGGCCCGAACTGGATGAAGATATAAGCGTTATCGATCTCATCGGCGGAAGGCCATCCATGGAAACGCAGGACTCTTTGAAAAAATGGTTCGCAAAGAGAACAAAAGAACGATGAATGCTATCGAGCTTCTCCCCGTGGAGTCGCCCCTAAGGCGAGCGATATAGAAACCCATCTCTGAAATTTATGACCACCCAACTATCAAAAGAAATCGAAATTCTCGAACACATATCGCAGAGCCCGGACGTGCATCAGCGCGACCTCGCGGGTTCCATGGGCCTGTCCTTAGGCCTCACGAATGCGATTCTGAGGCGGCTCGCGAAAAAAGGCTGGCTCACCATCCGGAAAATCAACAATCGGAACATAAGCTATGCCGTGACCCCCTCGGGCATGGAAGCAATAGCGAAACGGAGCTACCGGTACATAAAACGCACCATCAGAAACGTGGTGGTGTACAAGGATGCGATAGAGCGCATTATCCGAAAGGCGCACAGGGACGGGTACAGTACCATAATCCTCACCGGACCGAGCGACCTCGGTTTTATCGTGGAACACCTGTGCATGAAATACGGCCTTGGGTTCGCAACCGCTACGTTGAGTTGGTGGAAAGAGCGGGAAAACAGGGAAGAGAACGGGCAGAAGTTCTACCTGTTCTCCGAAGAAGTGGAACCGGAAGAGGGTGTGGGACCGGATCGTTCGCTCCGGATGGTGCTAGCGAGGTGATGGGGGGCAAAGGTCAGAGTTTTAGATACCATTAAATCGGGTCGATCTATATTTGCAAGGAGTTT
>CAZWAS010000050.1:5549-10072 GCA_964631915.1 uncultured Spirochaetales bacterium
TTATATGAGCGGATTTCCTTTAAAAGAAACAGCAGTAATACTTATCCTTTCGCTTGTGGTGGGCATTCTTCTGGAAAGGAGAAGCTACCGGCGAAGGGGTGCAATCCTTGAAAAGACGAACCAAGGAAAGGAAAAATCCTAATTATGAGAACCTCTATTCATCTTCGGTTGGTTCCCCTACCGGGCACCTAATCGCTTATTGCGCGACGTACATGGAAGTACAAGTGCCGGGCGAGACACGGATGTCGGAAGCCCGGCCAAGGAATTATGTTTCCGCATACGAAAAAATAAAGAGTTTTTAGAGACGCCCTTATGTTTTATGATTTGTGACTACTGATGTCTGTTGAGATATTTCGAGGATGCTATGCATGTATCAATAATCGGTACAGGATATGTCGGTTTGGTCACCGGCACATGTTTTGCAGAAATGGGCAATGATGTTATATGTGTCGATGTCGATGAATCGAAAATACAAGCATTGAAGAATGGAATTATTTCGATATATGAACCAGGTCTTGAGGAGATGGTTCTTCGTAACTATAAAAGGAAGACTCTTGATTTTATGTCCGATGTCGGTGCCGCACTCGAGAAAGCCGAGATAGTCTTTATTGCTGTCGGAACACCGACAGGAGAAGACGGTCATGCCGATCTCCGGTATGTTTTTCAAGCAGCGGAAACGATCGGCAAAAGCATGATGCATCCGTTGGTTGTTGTGAACAAATCGACTGTCCCTGTGGGGACGGCCGATAAAGTGCGTGTCAGAATACAAGCCGAACTGGACAAGCGTGGTGTATGCATCTATTTCGATGTCGTATCGAATCCAGAGTTTCTTAAAGAAGGCTCGGCAGTCGAAGATTTTATGAGACAGGATCGAGTCGTTGTTGGTACCGATAACGTCGATAGCATGAAATTGATGCGTGAACTCTATACACCCTTCATGAAAACGAATGATCGTTTTATAGGCATGGATATCAAAAGCGCCGAGATGACCAAATATGCCGCTAACGCTATGCTGGCGACAAAGATTTCGTTCATCAATGAAATTGCGAACATCTGCGAATGTGTAGGAGCTGATATCAATATGGTCAGGGTTGGAATCGGCAGCGACAAGCGCATAGGGTATAACTTTATCTATCCGGGTTGCGGCTACGGCGGTAGCTGTTTTCCGAAAGATATCCGCGCTCTCATTGCAACGGCCGTTGAAAACGGCTACATGCCCCGGATACTCGAGGCGGTCGAAGCAGTAAATACTGATCAAAAAAAGAGCATTTCGATGAAGGTTGTGAGGCGATTCGGAGAAAATCTTTCCGGTTTTGTGTTTGCGCTCAGGGGATTGAGTTTTAAACCCGATACAGACGATTTACGAGAGGCTAGTTCATTGGTAGTCATCTCGGAACTATCCAAACGGGGAGCAAGAATCAGAGCCTATGACCCGAAAGTCACAGTGGATAACGGAACCGATATTTTGAAAAAATTCTCATCTGTGGAATGTATGAACGATCAGTATTCCGCGCTTACGGATGCGGATGCATTGATTTTGGTGACAGAATGAAAGGAATTTCGTTCTCCTGATTTCGATGAGATGAAAAGACGTTTGAAGAGACCTATCATATTCGATGGCAGAAACCAATATAGTGCTGAAAAACTCAGACATATCGGATTCGAGTACTGGCAGATAGGAGTGCGGCCATCAATCATGTTAAGAGAGGGGTGCTGATGTTAAATGGAAAAACAATACTGATTACCGGCGGAACCGGATCGTTCGGCAAACGATTCACTAAACGAATATTAAAAGAATATAAACCGAAGAAAATCATTATATATTCCCGGGATGAATATAAGCAGTTTGTAATGAGGCAATCTTTCAAAGAGTATGACGAACATATACGCTATTTCATTGGAGATGTCAGAGACAAGGAGCGGCTGTATCGGGCATTCAATGGGGTCGATTATGTTGTACATGCCGCTGCGTTGAAGCAGGTTCCTGCGTGCGAATATAATCCTTTCGAAGCTGTAAAAACAAATATTCATGGCGCCCAGAACATTGTTGATGCGGCGATCGACCGTGGAGTGAAGAGAGTAATAGCATTATCTACCGACAAAGCGGTGAATCCCATCAATTTGTACGGAGCGACAAAGCTTGCCTCCGATAAACTTTTCATCGCTGCAAATGCTTACTCTGGCCAGTCGAATACGGTTTTTTCCGTTGTGCGCTACGGAAATGTAGCGGGAAGTAGGGGATCGGTTATCCCCTTCTTCAAGATGCTTATTGAAAAAGGGGAGAAAGAAATTCCGATAACGGACGCGAGGATGACCCGTTTTTGGATAACCCTCGATGAGGCGGTCGATCTCGTTTTCAAAGCGTTGAACGAAAGCAAAGGAGGGGAAACGTATATTTCGAAGATACCATCGTTCAAGATTACCGATCTGGCTTTAGCTATGAAACCGGACGCAACAATAAAGCTAATCGGCATCCGTGAAGGGGAAAAACTTCACGAAGTTATGGTAACGGAATACGATTCCTTTTTCACGTATGAATATGATAAGCACTATATTATTTATCCCAATTTTGATTGGTGGTCTTTCGATAATCATTTTACAGCGGGCGGGAAAAAAGTAGAGGAATTCTTCAGATATGCCTCCGACAACAATACGCAGTGGCTCTCTATCGAGGATATGATCGAGAGGCTCAAAACATTGGAAATTGTATTTTGAAGAATCGGTAATTGGAACATGAACAATTTCCTTTCATACGGAAGACAGAATATCGACAATGATGATATCGAAGCCGTGGTTTCGGTTCTCAAAAGCGATTTTCTTACGCAAGGGCCTGCAGTTAGAGCCTTCGAAGAAGCGCTATGTTTGTATACGGGAGCCCGTTATGCTGTCACTGTGGCTAACGGTACCGCCGCTCTTCATATTGCGGTAGCTGCTTTGAAACTCAGTGGGGGTTCCGAAGGTATTACCACTCCCATTACGTTCGCTGCCTCCGCGAATTGCTTGGTCTATAACGATATAAAACCTCTGTTTTGCGACATTTGCACGGATACTTACTGTATCGATCCACAGCACTTAGAAAAAACCATGGGAAAAAAGACAAAGGTAATAATTCCCGTCCATTTTGCAGGACAGCCCGCAGCTATGAAGGATATTTTCCGTCTTGCGAAAAAGCATTCGTGCTATGTCATAGAGGATGCGGCTCACGCCATAGGTTCTTGTTATGAAGACGGCAGCCGCGTGGGTAATTGCCGATATTCGGATATGACTATTTTTTCCTTTCATCCGGTAAAAACAATAACGACCGGTGAAGGCGGAGCAATCACAACGAACGACGAACATCTCTATAAGAAGTTGCTTTTGTTGCGTTCGCATGGAATCGCCAGAGAGAATTTCAAATACGCATCGGCAATCGGCCCTTGGTATTACGAGATGCAGGAATTGGGGTTCAATTACCGGCTGACCGATATTCAGGCTGCATTGGGTATCAGCCAGATGAAAAAGCTCGATGCTTTCAAAAAACGAAGACGGGAAATAGTACATACCTATAATACACTGCTTGCCGGTATAGACTGGATTTGTCTTCCATACGAAGCTCCGGGAGTCGATTCCTGTTTTCACTTATATGTGATTCAGATCGATTTCGAAAAACTTGGAATGCGACGTGAAGAAGTGATGAATGCGCTAAAGGCACAGGGCATAGGTACGCAGGTACATTATATACCTGTTCATTTGCATCCGTTTTATCGAGAACATTTTGGATACGGACCCGGCGATTTTCCGATTTCGGAGAAATTTTATGAAAAGGCGCTCAGCATTCCTCTGTATCCTGCCATGACCGACGCAGATATCGAATATGTTTGTAGTCAGATTCTTTCTCTGCAGAAACGAAAAGTATGAGTAAATTGGCGATAGGAACGGTTCAGTTCGGCCTTCCGTACGGCATTAGCAATAAAGTAGGACAGATTCCTCGAACGGAAGTATCTCGAATTCTGAAGCATGCGTGGGCTTCGGATATCGATATGCTCGATACGGCATTCGCCTATGGAGAAAGCGAGAGAGTGCTGGGGGCATGCCTTGAAGCCGACCATCTCCCTTTCAGGATTGTTTCAAAATACCCGCCGAATGTTTTGGAAAAGCCGACTGTTGTGATACGGAAATCATTAGAAGCGTTAAGACGTTCTTCAGTATATGGCTACCTGTTTCATAGTTTCGAAACATACAGCAAAGCCCCTGAATTGTATAGAGACTTCGAAGACTTGAAACGAAATGGGATAGTGGAAAAAATAGGGTTTTCTCTATACTTTCCGAACGAGGCATGGAAACTTCTCGAACACGGTATGGATTTCGATATTGTTCAGGTTCCGTACAGCATTTTTGACAGGCGGTTCGAAGCGGTGTTTTCTGCTTTGAAAAGGAAAGGAGTGGAAATTCACGTGCGATCCGTTTTTTTGCAAGGGTTGGTGTTTAAAGCAGCAGACGAGCTTACGGGTGAATTCTTGAAAATACGGGAAAGCATTCGGACG
>CAZWAS010000050.1:10089-27524 GCA_964631915.1 uncultured Spirochaetales bacterium
TTGGCTGCGGAGGCGGGTATCGGCGTCTCCGAGCTGTGTTTGGGATTTGTCCACCTTCACCCAGACATAGACAAAATCGTTATAGGTGTGGAAAGCGTCGAAAATTTGACAGAAAACATCAATGCATGCATTCGAGAAGATTCCATTAAGATGGTGAAAGAAAGACTTGAAACGCTTGCGTGTGATGATGAAAAAATAATACTGCCTTTCAATTGGAAATGAATCATGAACGAAAATAAAATTCTTGCAATCATCCAGGCGCGTATGGGTTCCACTCGCTTACCTGAAAAGGTATTGATGAAGCTTGAAGATAGGACAGTGCTTGAACATGTCGTCGATCGAGTGGGAAAGAGCACGTATGTAACCGATCTGTTCGTTGCCACAACAATCGATCAGAAGGATCTCGCAATTGTCAGGCTCTGCGCCGAAAAAAACATCAGAGTATTCTGCGGTTCCGAACACGATGTGCTGGACAGGTTTTTTCAACTTGCGAAATTGATAAAACCCGATCACATCGTCCGCATTACTGCGGATTGTCCGCTTATGGATCCGGCTGTACTGGACCTTGTGATTTCCAGGCATCTTGAGACAGAAGCTGATTATACGACAAACACATTCGGTGAAACATACCCCGACGGACAAGATGTCGAAGTGTTTACTTACCATGCCATACAGAAGGCATGGAAGGAAGCGGACCTGGTTTCTGAACGGGAACATGTCACCCCCTACATACGAAAGCATGCCGAGATATTCAAGCATACTTCTGTCGATTATTCGGAAAATCTTTCTGGGAAACGATGGACGCTCGATAATGCGGAAGATTATGAATTTATTAAAAGAGTATATAAAGCGTTATATGGGAAAGACAAAATTTTCGGCATGGAACAGGTGTTGTCTTTTCTACGGCAAAATCCTCAAATTGAATCGATAAACAATGCCATTTCGCGGAATGAAGGATATAAAAAATCGCTTATGCAGGATAAACGAGTCGTTGAGAGGTAAGGAATGATTATGGGAAAAGGACAAGAGCTATACAAGCATGCAAAAGCAATGATGCCCGGTGGTACTCAGGTACTTTCGAAACGGCCGGAACAGTTTCTTCCCGACCAGTGGCCTGCATATTACAGCACGGCCAAGGGGTGTGAAGTTTGGGATCTCGATGGGAACAAATACATCGACATGAGTTTTATGGGAATCGGTGCCTGCACGATAGGGTATGCAGATGACGATATCGATACAGCTGTATTACATGCTGTCAGAAACGGCAGCATGTGCACGCTGAATGCGCCCGAAGAAGCGGGACTTGCCGATTTGCTTCTCGGCCTGCACTCCTGGGCAGATATGATCAGATTTGCTCGTACCGGCGGCGAGGCCATGGCCATAGCAGTGCGTATAGCAAGGGCGGCGAGCAAAAAGGATATTGTCCTGTTTTCCGGATATCATGGATGGAGTGATTGGTATTTATCCGCCAACCTTTCCGATGACAAAGCTCTGGACGGGCAGCTCCTCCCTGGACTTGAGCCTGCGGGTGTGCCTCGCGGGTTGAAGGGGACCGCATACCCGTTCAACTACAACAATACCGACGAATTTCTCTCACTAGTCGGAAAATATGGCAGCGAAACGGGAGCGATTGTTCTTGAGGCGATCAGAAATATCGATCCTGACAAGCGCTTTCTCGATACGGTCAGAAAAGAAGCGAGTAGACTCGGCATTCCGCTCATTATCGATGAGGTCAGTTCCGGATTCCGTTTAAATCTCGGTGGAGCTCATCTCGTCCTCGGCATTGAACCGGATATTGCAGTATTTGCGAAAGGCATGAGTAACGGATACCCCATGGCGGCGATTATAGGGAAGCGCAAATACATGGATTGGGCGCAGACTTCTTTCATAAGTAGCACGTATTGGACTGAGAGGATTGGTCCTGCAGCCGCTATTGCAACGATAAAAAAAATGCAGCAGTGCAAGGTACAGGAACATCTTATTGATGCAGGGAAAAAGATTCAGGAGGGGTGGACGTTTCTCGGGAAAAAACACGGAGTGGATATCCGCGTGGGGAGTATCTATCCCCTAAGCCACTTCGACTTTGCATACGACAAGCCGCTGGTATTGAAGACACTGTTCGTACAGTCAATGCTGGAAAAAGGTTTCCTTGCTTCGTTGTCGTTTTATGCTTCCTACGCTCATAAAAGGGAACACATAGATGCATATCTGAAAGCGGTAGATGAGAGTTTTGCGCTGATAGCAAAAGCCATCAAGGAAGGTAATCCTGAAAAGTATTTAAAAGGACCGATTTGTCAGTCCGGATTCAAGCGCATAACGTAACGTAGGCTATGAAAGTTGTCATATTGACGGAAGGGGGAAGCGAAATAGGATTCGGCCATATCGCACGATGCAGCTCGTTTTTTCAGGCTTTCAGAGAAAAAGGGGTTGAACCGGAAATCATCGTGTCGGGTGATAGTTCGACTGATAATTTCATGAAAGAGCTCCCGCGGAAAAGATGTGCATGGCATGATGGAAATCTGGCTTTCTTTAAAGATATACAAGGAGCCGACATCGTTTTCATCGACTCCTACCGGGCATCGGCGGAAATATACTCGAGGATCGCTGGTTCAGTCGGTGTTGCCGTCTATATCGACGATACTGTGCGGATCGACTATCCGCCTGGGATTGTCGTGAATGGTGCGATTCACGCTTTGTCTATGGGATACCCGGAGAGGGGCACTGTCCGTTACCTTCTTGGACCGCAGTATCAGCCTATGCGTAGTCCTTTTTGGGATGTGGGCGAGAAGCCGATTCGGGAATCGATTGAATCAGTTCTCATCACATTCGGCGGGGATGATGTACGCAATTTATCGCCTCGGATTCTTTCGATATTCACGAACGGATTTCCTGGGATTAGAAAAACGATCATCATGGGTGCAGGGTCGAAGGATATATCCGAAGTGCGTCTTCATGCCGACAATCGGACGCGGATTCTCGTCAATGTCGATGCGGAACTTATGCGTGAGTGCATGATGGAAACGGATATAGCCGTATCTGCTGGAGGTCAAACGACATTCGAACTTGCGCGAATCGGTGTTCCCTCTGTTATTATCGGCGTAGCGGAAAATCAGCGGAATAATCTTGAAGGCTGGAAAGAGGTTGGGTGTTTTGTCATAGCAGGCAATTGGGACCGACCGGATATTGTGCATGAGGTAACTCGTTGCATCCGATATATCGCGGACAGGTCGACGCGTATTCGGATGTCTGCTAAAGGAAGAGCCATAGTAGATGGGCAAGGAGCCAGACGAAGTGGCTGTCGCGCCCGACGGGCGTCTGGTGTACGTCACCGACGTCATGCGGCCGGTCGTCCACGAGTAGTGAATATCGTGATGGATCATTATGGAATGTGCTGAATTGCGAAAAACGACTCTTGTACACGATATGACGCTCATCGGTTTCACCGAGCTTTCGATCGATGAAGCGAAAGAGGTCCGCGAAATGCGGAACCACGAAAGTGTGCGACGATGGATGAATACCGATCATCTTATTTCGGTTCAGGAACATGAGCGATTTCTCAGCGGCCTATCCGGCGATAATAAAAACTTCTATTATCTTGTGAAGCAAAATTCTGTTTATTTAGGCGTCATTTCCCTCAATCGCTATGACGAGCGCAACAGGAATTCATATTTAGGAATTTATGCAAACCCCTTTCTGCATGAAACAGGAATCGGCGGGCGGCTTATGCATGCCCTGAAACATATCGCCTTTTCCCGTGCGGGTCTTCATACCCTGAAGCTGGAGGTGATAGAATCGAATGCACGAGCTATCGCCTTGTATAGAAAAACGGGATTTATAGAAGAAGGTCGTCTCAAGGAGTTTGTCTGGAAGAATGGGCGGTGGTATGACATGGTAATCATGGGCATGGTCGAGGGAAACATATGAATGCTATCCGGATCGGAAATCATACTGTCGAGAACCATGGCAGAGTATTTATCGTAGCTGAATTGTCCGCTAATCACAATCAGAATTATGAAACAGCCGTGAATACGATTCGCGCAGCCGCGGAATGCGGCGCTGATGCGATAAAACTACAAACATACACAGCCGATACATTGACGATCGACTGTACTAATGAATATTTTCAGATTCGGCAAGGTACCGTCTGGGATGGAAAGACCTTCTATCAGTTATACAAAGAAGCTTACACTCCCTGGGAGTGGCAGCCTGAGTTGAAGAATTTGGCAGAATCTCTCGGACTCGTCTTTTTTTCCAGCCCCTTCGATCCGAGCGCAGTCGATTTCCTCGAAAAGCTTGAGGTCCCTGCATACAAGGTTGCATCTTTTGAAATTACGGATATACCCCTGATTGAGTACATCGCATCGTTCGGAAAACCGGTGATCATTTCCACGGGAATTGCGACGCTTGCCGATATTCATGAAGCGGTGAATGCGTGCCGCCGTATGGGAAATTCTCAGATCGTTCTACTGAAATGCACTTCCGCATATCCTGCTCCGATGGAAGAGTCCAATCTTAAGACGATACCGAATCTTTCCGAAACATTCGGTGTGCCTTCCGGGCTTTCGGATCATAGTCTCGGCAGTACGAACGCGATAGCTGCTGTTGCTCTCGGCGCCTGCTTCATCGAGAAACACTTCATACTGGACAGAGGCATGGGCGGCCCGGATGTCAGTTTTTCAATGGAACCAGCGGAATTCAAGCACATGGTAGGTGCAATCCGCGATACAGAAAAAGCGCTCGGTACGGTTTCTTACGATCTTTCGGCGAAGGTGAAAAAAAACCGGGATTTTGCCCGGTCACTGTTTGCTGTACAAGATATTGCTGCGGGGGATGAGTTTACCCATGATAACATTAAATCGATCCGACCGGGATTCGGCCTGCATCCCCGTTATCTTAAGGATATTATAGGAAAAAAAGCGAGGAAAAAAATTGTAAGGGGAACGCCTTTGGATTGGAGCTGCATCGGGTAGCTTTTGTCTTTACTCGTTATTGTTGTGTACAACACTAAGCATAAGTTTTTTGGGGTTTCAATGAAGTCAAAATTTAATATTGATGTCGTGAATTTAGAATGGACAAGTCAGCCATCACGGGATAGGCAGATGGCTACATTAATCTGTAATTACCTGCGCATCATGGGGAAAAAAGTCTTTGAGGCATCAGTCTTTGATGGTTATCATGTTTTGTATCGATATAGACCTAAAGTTTTTTTTATTACAAATTCTACCGGCGCGCCAGAGAACTATCATCTGATGAAATATGCAGATTCTTTAGGAATAAAAGGTATTTCGCTTATTTCAGAAGGGAATATTCGTGATGGCGGCGATAAAGTAGTGCGTGATTTTGTCTGGGGATGGAACAAAGAAGAGATTATGTATGAGAAAGTGAATCTTCTTTGGTCACATAAAAGCCGAAGTACAGTGTTGAAGTATTATCCCCTCCTTAGCAGCAAGACAAAGGTTGGAGGAGGAGTCGGATTCGATGTATATAAGATTGCACCTCGAACATTGAGAGATTCAATACTTCAAAAGTATCAGAAAACTTCGTTTGAAAAGGTTATCGGAATAGGTTGTTGGGATTTCGGTCCTTTTAGCCCTCAAGATTCTCGTTACAATGATCAGATTTCAATATATGGAAAAAATGGAGTTGCTCGTTTTTTGCAAGACCGAGAAGGATTTAAGAAAATAATCGGCGATATAACGGATTCTTTTTCTGATATATTGTTTATAATCAAAGAGCATCCCGGGGTAATGCTCGGTCGATGGGCAAGTGGTATTGAAAGTCTTGAAGGAAAGGAGAATATCCTTATATTAAAGAACGAAGAATCATTATTTGATTGCCTCAGTATAAGCGATCTATGGTTTGTTTATGAGTCGACAACCGCTCTTGAAGCTTGGCTCCTGGGGATACCAACAGGACTTTTGAACCCCAGCGGACGTGATTTCCCAAGAGCGAATGTGCATGAGGGAAGTCCGTGTTTCACCACATCTGAAGAAGCTATATATGCGATACAATTTTTTTATAAGACAGGTGATCTGCCTGGTTTTTTGGATTTAGCTATTGAACGGGAGCGAATAATCAAAGAAACTATTGAATGGGCGGACGGACTCAACCATGTTCGTGTGGGGAATGCTATTTTAGATATCTTAGATCATGCAGAGGAAGTCTCTGTTATTGCAGAGCAACCGGAAGATAGAAGGCGTCGGATTCGGCAACACTTGGGTTGGCATGCCAGCCGAGTACTAGGGATCATCCCACGATTTCGTTCTATAAAGGAGCATCGGAGGGTGTTTTGTATTTCAGAACTCGAGCGTTTTGCGAAAAAACGAATGTCGGAACAATTGGCGTTCTATACATCGCGTGGTTTATCGATTTCTGACCTCCGTAATTTTGTCGCAGAAAATTAATTAGCAGGCTGCTGACAAAGTCGTTTTTCTACCAAATAAAACCCTATATCTGATAGAATTCCTCTATCGGAGGGGAATATGATTGGAACGCCAGAAAACGACGAGCTTTTCATGTACAACGTGAGTGCCGAACATTTCGTTCTGGAAGACTGATCCTGAATGTCGTTTTGTCTCCAAGGGTAGCAGCGGTATGGCGGCATACCCAGGCTAGACGGTCAACGCGGTCATGGAGAACAGGAATCGTTTCCTGGGAGGAGTCACTGTCGAAGTGTTCCGTGGCCCAGCTTCGGAGACCGATGGCTGCATCGCAATCCTGGATCGAGCAAAGAAGAAGGTGGACTACAGGCCGTCTACGCTCGGAGCCGACAAAGGGTACTTCGCCGAAGGTTTCATCAATAAACTCTTTGATCGATCTATCGAACCTCATATCTCCATACAGGAACGAGGGGAAACCAGTGCGCACCGGCGAGTGCGGATGCGAGAGCGAGGGATTGGTTACCACCTTTCGCAATAGAATCGGAAGAAGATTGAAGAGCTTTTAGGAAAAGGGAAAGATAACCACGGGCTCAGAAGGCTTCGTCGGCGATTTTTAGAACGGGTCAAAGAAGAGGTCTTGCTGATTGCCCCCGTATGGCTGAGGGAGCCATGGCACAGGGATTCCAGCGTGCGCCATAGCCAGAAATGCTGACAGCTATGAGTCGTAGGCATGGTGGGAAAAAACTAATTTGCCAGAAAATCTTAAAATCTACGAGTTCGTCAGCAGTCTGTTAAGGCTTCCTGAACAAAAAACAATGATTTACAACACAAGGAAATACTTGCTAGTATGGACCGAAAGAGTGCACGGAAATTAAGGGGATACGCAAAAAACGGCGTGCACTTCGAGGTTCGGGATGTATAGAGTTCTATCAAGACAAGCAGACTTCGACAATTTTGCGATTTCGTTTGGAGGAAAGCTTCGGCGTGACAATCGCTGGGTTATCCTGTCAGACATCATTCCCTGGGATGAATTTGAAACGCGGTATGCGTCGCAGTTCACATCAAAAAACGGCAGACCTGCTTTGCCTGTCAGGGGTGCACTGGGATCGCTCATTGTGAAAGAGAAGTTGAAACTTACCGACAAAGACACCGTGCAGTCGATCCAGGAAAACCACTCCCTGCAGTACTTCATAGGGTAGGAGGTCTACAAAGACGAAGAACCGTTCGACGCAAGCCTCATGGCGCATTTCAGGAAACGGTTCGGGGCAAAAATACTGTTAGAAGTCAATGATGTGATCATCGAGAAGACATGTAAAAAGAATGAAGATAAAGAAACCAAAGATTCGCCATCTGGTGAATCGGGTGCGCAAAACAAAGGACAGCTGATCGTAGAGGCTCCATGCGCGCCACAGGATATACGTTTTCGGAATGATGTAGGCCTACTGAATGAAGTGCGAGAGAAAACCGACCTGATGATAGATACGCTTGTCGCGGTAAGTTCTGAAGGAATGAAGCGTCCGCGAACCTATGATAAAAAGCAGGGGTGAAGTTGCTTGGATTCATACGGCGCCGGCGGAATACGGAACGAACTGTCAGGCGAACTCTGAAGGAGCAACTCCAGTACGTGAAGCGCAATCTTATGCATGTTGTAAAGGAATTGGTTTCCAGTGTCGGGGTAGCCGCGCTGAGTGAAAAACAATAGCGAGATCTTCTGGTGATCAGGGAAGTGTATCGCCAGCAACAAGAGATGTATCAGAAGAGAAACTGTTCTCTACACGGAAGGATCTTGAGCATTTCCCAGTCACACGTACGTACGCGCGATTGCGCGTAAGAAAGCCCGTGTTGCATTCGAGTTTGGAGCCAAGGTGAGCCTGGGCGTTGTCAATGGTTATTGCAGAGTGGACCGGTTGTCATGGGATCCATCCGTACAACGAGAGCACAGACCTCAAGTCACAGATTGAAGACTACACTATGGCAGGTATCCGGAATCAGTGCATGCGAACAAGTTCTATAGAACTTAGGAAGAATCTCAGGTACTGCAAGAAGCGAGATATTAGAATTACAGGCCCCAAGCTTGGCCACCTTTACAAGGAACTGAGGAGTACCAGAAGCTGCTTCATGAACTGAGAAAGCGGGAACGCGCCGACAAAGGAATAGGAAGCGAGGTGGAAGGAAAGATTGGTGTTGCAAAACGAAGGTATTCGCTTGAGTTCATTCGGGCGAAGCTTCGGACAACCAGCGAGACGAGCATCATGCTGGTATTCTTCATGATGAATCTGGAGCGTATCCTCAGGGAGAAGCTCAGGCTTCTTTTTACGGCATTCATAACATGGTTCCGGAAACTTGGCTTTTGCCTTAAAATCTGGCTTCAGATATGGGCCATTTGTCTATGAATGGGTTGTTCAGAAAACCCTAAGTATCAGCTGTATTCTTAACCAACGCTAACGCACTTCATGCCAAATTGACTGGGAAAAAGGTGTAATGGGCAAATTGTGGTGAAGGGGTGTGGAAAAATATACATATGGTACATCTGGAGCGCTTACGAGGAGCGGAGAGGTTGGACTTCAGTAGAAGCTTGATGGGATAGCTGTACTACGAAAGCCCCTTTGGGGGCGAAAACGGGAGACCCCACTGATCGCCGTAAAAAGGACACAAAAAAAACATCTTTTGACCGATGCTAACGGTTTTCCCTTGTTGTGCATGGCAGGTAAACCAGACCGTTACTAAGTAAGTATGGTGAAAGTTATGTAAGCTGATGGGGCTGCGATTTTGCTCTCTTGTCGCTGAAAGCTCCAGTAGTTGGAAATTCTACTGTGTATTGCTCATCGATATACAGTCCGTCGTAGTGGTTGGAGGCGAACTCGCTGAGTGATCAAAGGAACCTTTGCGTGGTTGCATGGGTTTCGATGATTGTGACTTTACTTCGAACGGCTTGATTACATTGATGAAGCTTTTTTGCTCACTGAAGCTCTCTTATCTGTTGACGGACTATCAAAGCATGATTCTCGTTTTGTTACAGACACTAAGGAATTTTTGAGTGGTACCCATATTATATACTCCAGAAATCCCTCGGGGGTTAAATGTCTGATACTCAAGCTATTCATAAAGCGAGTTGGTTCAGAACGATTGCTGGCAAGGGCAAATGGTATTTGATTTCGAGCGCGACTACGAAAGGGTTAGGGATTATCCTTCTCCCGATCTATACGCGTTATCTTTCTCCTTCCGACTATGGAATCCTGAATACATTGAATTCTATTGCTCAATTGCTTCCGATTTTCATTTCACTATATCTTGATGCTGCCTTCGGTCGTTTTTACCATACAATGAAAATAGATCCTCGACAGTTACGGCGTTTATTTTCGACAAGTTATTGGTTTGTCTTACTGAATGGTACGATTGTGCTTGCTTTAGCACTGTTTTCTCTCCCCTTGTGGGGGAAAGTGTTGGAAGTTCCGATTGCTTTGTATGCTCTTGCGCTTGTTCCGATGATCTTCGTGCAGATATCGCAACTTGGTTTGGTATTCTTGCGCCAATCGCTTGAGGCGCGTAAAACTACCTTTCTTGACGTATCATCAGCTGTGCTCATTGCTGCAATTACAGTTCCCCTTTTGGTTGGCCTTCGTCTTGGTGTGTCCGCTAAGCTTATTGGAACAGCTGTGAGTGCTGTATATTCTTTCATATTTTATACTGTTTATTTGTGGCAAAAAGGGATCCTTGGCCTTGAATTCGATTTGAAGATGCTCAAACTATGTCTTGCTTTCTCGCTCCCCTTATTACCGAATATTCTCGGTGGATGGATTGCAGGTTTGAGTGATCGACTTGTTTTGTCCACATATGTAAATACTGCAGCAACGGGAATATATTCCCTATCGGTGAATCTTGCATCGCTCCTCTATATAATTCAGGATGCAATAACGCAAGTATCGAGCCCGATTTCTATGTCTGGTTTGGTTCATGATCGTGAAGTGACTAAGCATAAAATATCTGTGTTGAGCCTTGCTCTATGGACGGTAATGTTGATGGCTGATGCTGGCATGATGCTTTTTAGCCGCGAAGCGATTATGATTCTTGCAACACACAAGTATGTCGAGGCTGCTAGTATTGTAGGATACATCGGCCTGACTTACGTTTTTGCCAGTCAATATCGGATTTTCTCGGACATTATCGCATATCACAGAAAAACTTGGGCCATATCTGCGGCAGGAATCCTAATGGCAGCGGTAGGTTTTGGAATGAATTTGTTGCTGGTTCCAAGGTTTGGTTATTTCGCTTCTGTTGCCGCCATTATCACATCCACGATGGTTTACACGATTTGGATATATTGTTGGGCCCAGAAGTACGATCGGATAAAGATGTATTGGGTTCGTATGGTTACAATTATGGCAATTTTTGCCATAACCATTTTTGTTGGTTCAAAGCTCGTGGTTATAGATGTTACGACTATCATTGTTAAGATTATTATTTATGCTGTGAGCATTGGAGTAAGCTGGGCGATTATCAGGAAAAAAATATTTTTCAATTCCAGTCATATGAGCGATCATACCCAAAATGAAAATGTGTAAAGCAGAAGGAGGATTTATGGCTATTGCGTTTATTGACCTGAAGTCACAGTATCGACAATACAAAAAGGAAATTGATGAGGCGATTGCACACGTCATCGATAACACTTCCTTCATACTCGGGAAAGAAGTTTCTGATCTTGAACAGACCCTTTCGCGATATGTTGGGGTCCAACATACAATCTCTTGTTCCAGCGGAACGGATGCACTATTTATTGCATTAATGGCTTTACAAATCAAACCGGGTGATGAGGTTATTACTACACCATTTACTTTTTTTGCAACGGCTGAGGTGATAGCGCTTGTTGGTGCGACTCCTGTTTTTGTTGATATTCGTCCGGACACTTATAATATCGATTCGTCCAGAATAGCAAAAAAAATTACAAAACGGACGAAAGCGATAATTCCGGTAGATATTTTTGGGCAAGTTGCAGATTTCGATGAAATCATCGCTATAGCAAATTCGAACAGTATATTAGTGATCGAAGATGCGGCACAAAGTTTTGGTGCAATATATCGTGGTCAAAAAGCTGGCTCTTTAGGAACCATTGCGTGTACCAGTTTTTTCCCGGCGAAACCGCTTGGATGTTTTGGTGATGGGGGAGCCGTTTTCCTGAACAATGATGAACTCGCCAGTCGTGTTCGTGCTATTATGAATCATGGACAGACTAAGCGTTATGTTCATTCCCAAATTGGAGTAAACGGTCGTCTCGACACCATCCAGGCTGCGGTTCTGTTGTCTAAACTTAATCACTATGACAAGGAGCTTATAGAACGAACACGAATAGCAAAACGTTATCGAGAAGAACTTAGAGACATTAAAGAAGTAATCCTTCCTGTTGTGTTGGATGATCGTACTAGTGTATATGCACAATTCTCGATTCAAGTACCGGACCGTGCTGAGTTTATAGCATATATGCAAGGAAAAGGAATTCCAACCGCAATTCATTACCCGATTCCTCTCTACCGGCAAGAAGCGTTTTCATATCTGAATTGTAATACTGAGGATTTCCCTGTTACAGAGCATGTTTGTAAGCATATTGTCAGCTTACCAATGAGTGCTTTTCTCACAGAAGAAGATCAAACAAAAATTATTGATGCGATACGGAATTACTATGGTGCATGACAAAATTCGTATTTGTCTTGTAGGGTTTGGAGTGATGGGTCAAAATCACTATAGAAACCTCTTGCGTATTGAAGGATTTGATTTGGTTGGGATATGTGATGCTGCTGCCGACATGTCATCCATCAATGTTCCAACTTTTATAGATTTGGATGCCATGATTGATGCCGTTGACTTCGATGCTGCTATTATTTGTGTTCCGACAATTGCGCATTTCGAAGTTGGAAGTAAGCTCATAAACTTCGGCAAACATCTTCTTATAGAAAAGCCAATTGCCTCTTGCGTTTTAGAAGCTGAGAAGTTGAGTGAAGCAGCCCGTTCGGCTGGAATCAAACTTGCAGTTGGACATGTTGAGAGATTCAATCCGGCCGTTCAGGCATTGAGAACCGAACTTACAGGAAAGAAGATTTTCAGTATAGCAATAACGCGAGTTGGTCCATTTCCTCCCAGAATTGCTGATGTCGGTGTTTTGATTGATCTTTCTGTACATGATATTGATCTAGTTCGTTTTATCTCTGGACGTGAAATTCTGCAAAAAAACATTCTAAAATCCCAGAAGATACACGAACGATATGAAGACAATGCAATTTTATCATTCAAGCTCGAAGAAGAAATAGTCGCAACAATAACAACAAATTGGCTTACTCCCTTCAAGAAAAGAAAAATCGAAGTTGCTACCCCTGATGGTTATTTTGAGGCTGATTTGATGCGGCAGGAACTCATAGAATATTCGGCTTATAAATTGGACAATTCATTTATAACTCGAATGTATAATGTGAAGAGGAGCGAGCCTCTATTAGACGAACTTTTAGCTTTTCGTGATCTTCTGCAATCAGGCAACGGTGGGCATCTCGCTTCTGCCGCTGATGCTGTTCGTACTCTAGAAATTCTTTCATAGGAGGTATTAAAGATGATTCATCCTACTGCACAGGTGAGCGAAAAAGCGACTGTTGATCCCACAGCGCGGATATGGAATTGGGTTCAAATAAGAGAAGGGGCAAGTATAGGAGCTGGCACTATACTCGCCAAAGGTGTTTATATTGACACGAATGTTTCGATTGGAAGTAACACAAAAATCCAGAATAATGTATCTGTGTATCATGGTGTCACGATTGAAGATGGTGTATTTATCGGCCCACATGTTTGCTTTACAAATGATAAGTATCCACGTGCGATAAACAAAGATGGTTCATTGAAAAATGAATCTGATTGGTCCGTATCTGAGACGCTTATCAAACGTGGGGCCAGTATTGGAGCGAATGCCACGATTACACCAGGGGTTATTATAGGCGAATATGCAATGATTGCCGCCGGAGCAGTGGTCACTAAGGATGTACCTCCATTCGCCATAGTTATGGGAGTTCCTGCTAAGGTTGTAGGGCGGGTATGTATGTGTGGTCGCCCGATTAGTAAGACCGATGAGTCAGTAGCCCTTTGCAATGTTTGTGCTGAAAGGAACATACATTAAGTGAAAAAAATTGCTACAGTGCTCGGTACGCGGCCAGAACTTACCAAACTAAGTCCGATAATTGAGCTCCTGGATTCAATATCTCTTCATCTAATTATTCATACCGGCCAACACTATTCGCACAGTATGGATGCAATTTTTTTTGAAGAATTGCATATTCGACGACCTGATTATTCACTTGAGGTTGGTTCGCTAACTCATGGAAGGCAAACAGGTAGATTGTTAGATGGTTTGGAACAGATATATATGAATGAGCGACCATCTGCTGTAGTTGTACTTGGCGACACCAATAGTACACTTGCGGGGGCGCTTTCTGCAGCAAAACTCCATATACCTGTTATCCATATAGAGGCAGGATGTCGTTCGTTTAATCGTGCCATGCCTGAAGAGTTAAATCGTGTAATTGTGGATCATATCAGTGAACTTCTGTTAGCTCCGGATCAAATTGCTGTAGAGAATTTACGCAGAGAAGGACTTGATGACCGTAAAATCGTATTAACAGGGAGTACTGCTATTGAAGCATGTATTCGAAATTCTGCTTTGTCGAATTCTCATATCCTAAAGGCTTTTGACCTCAATGCTCAATCTTATGGGATATGCACTCTTCACCGCGCTGAGAATACGGATGATCCCCAGATATTATCTGATATTCTTGAGGCATTTGCTTCAATTGCAGCGCATACTCGTCTAGTTTTCCCGATGCATCCGAGGACGAAAAAACTTGCATCGGAGATCGGTGTGGAAATCGATCATCGCATTTTAGTCATTGAGCCTCAAGGTTATTTAGAGTTTTTGTCACTTCTTCGAAATGCCTTGTTTATTTTAACAGACAGCGGAGGAGTACAAGAGGAAGCAGCAGTGCTCAATGTACCCTGTTTTATTCTGCGCGAAGAGACGGAATGGCGCTATCTGGTGGATGCAGGGAAAAATATGCTTGTGGGAAACCGTAAGAGTGATATTATTGGAAAAGTTAATGAAATCATATCACACAACTATCGTTTAGATGCGATGCGCAAAGCTCGATATGATTTTGATGCAAACGCTAGCGAGCGTATTATCGATGCAATAGTAAATTTTATTTATAAGGTTCAATAAAATGTCCACGGTATGGTTTGTTACTCGAAGTTATCCGCCTATGCCAGGGGGAGGACCATTTACGCGTCAAATGCAGGTTTCCGCTCTCAGGAAACATTTTCGAGTTGTTGTGGTTACTAGAAAAATACCGGGACTTCTCCCTGCAGGAGAATCTGATGTAGTGAGACTCCCATCTGATTCGTTGCCGCCGCGAATAGCGATAAATCTGGAGAAACTCGGTTTGAGGCGTGATCATTTGATTCAATGGGCCAAATCAGTTGAAAAGTATATTGTTGAACATGCTCAAGCTGGTGACGTAGTTTTTACAACATCGGGAGGTGAGATTACCTGCATTGAAATTGGTGCACGTGTTGTCAGAAGGCGTCCAGATATTGCGCATGTTGCTAATTATCATGATTTGCTTGATTATGCTATATACGATGGTGATAGGGTTTACGATAGTTTCCATGTAGCAATTGACAAACGGGAGTTATTGGCTTTATCAACTGTCGCTTGGTTTTTTGCAAATTCCAATATCATGAGGGAAATGATTATCAGAAAATTCCCTTTTCTTGAAAATAGATCGTCGACACTGTATTTTGGCTATGTTAATGATACCACAATTACTACTGTCCCTCGTTATCTGAACGATCCAATATCTATTGGATATGCTGGTGCTATGGGAGTATTTCAAAGGCCAGAGGTGATAATTTATGCATGGCAATTGTTGCCTTCTCAGATTCGTGAAAAATTGCAAATCCTGTTTATTGGTGATTATTCTGCCAATCCTGTAATTGCATCAATTTCTGATCGGCATATCAAGCGAATTCCTTATATACCACGAGAAGAAATGATTCGGATTTTTTCATCTGATGTGGATTTAGCATTTTTATCTATGATCAATAAAAGTGCTTTAAGACCACTGATGTCAACAAAGTTCTATGAATATATAGGACTTGAAACACCAGTGATTGCTGCAGTTCCGAAGGATTGTGAGGCTGCGCGTGTGATTAACGAAAAAGGATATGGTCTTGTATCTATTCACGGCGACATAGTCGGACTGAGCAAAATTCTTAAACGCATTGTTGAATCCCCTGAACTTATCTCTACATTTCGAGATAATCTTCGGCAGACGAAATTGCAGTTTGCCGCGTCAGCGACACTTGATGTCATGATACCTGTAATTCGAACACTATTGAATAAGCAGCACGGGAGTGAATAATATTTATTAATTCAGGCGGTTTAATCCAATGCATTCTTTTATAGTAGGAAAATTTGTTCCTCTTGCATTGCCGAAAGTGTCAAGGATAAAAAGTACCGTCTCTCTCCTGCAAGAAATAATCGGACGGGTACCTTCCTATGCATGTCGGGGACGTTGGGCAATTCGTTTTATTGTTGAAACTCTCAAGGCGCGACGAATGGCTGTTCCTGCTTATATATGCGATTCTGTACTAACTGGAATACGTTCAGGTGGTGCGATTTGCGTGCCATATGATATTGATCCACTGGACCTCAATGCGAGTGTATCGTCTATAGAACGACTGCTAAAAGGCGGTTATGTAGATGCGGTCCTGGTTGCCAGTATGTATGGGAATCCTGCTGCGCTTGGTGAAATTGAAGAAATTTGTGCCCATTATAGCATTCCGATGATTGATGATGCTGCTCAAGCGTTCGGAGCAAGCCTTAATGGTCGATGGATTGGAACGTTTGGCGATATCGGTCTGATGTCATTCTCTCCTGGGAAAACGACTGTTGCACACATGGGGGCATTTTATTGGGCGAATAAAAACATTGTTTTTCCTGAAAAACCGGTACTTATAAGAAACTCATTATATCATCGGCTAGTTTTTCATAATTTTCTTGTAACCCGTGTAAATGTCTACAACCATCCTCCCTCTTTGTTTGACTTTTGGATTTCACGATTTCTGGGACGTTTTGAACGGCTTCTTTCAGTACAGAATGATAGTCTTTTGCCTTTCGAAAATTTGTATCTCCAGAGAGTAATCATTGCAGAGAACGAGTATAGAAGATGTTTTCGCTGTAGCCGATTAGATGAATTTATTTCATCTATCAGACAACATGGTTTTCGTATTGTTCGATCTATCCGCGGAGAGCCGAATCCCCACAAAATTGTTATTGTGTTTGATGAGAAAGAAGAACGGGATCGCGTAATGAAGAAATTGATAGAAAAGCGTATTTATTGCCAACGAGGATATACGCCGATTAGTTTTGATTCTGCTTTAATCCCTATTTCTTGTGATCTCGCGGATCGCATCCTCGAAATTCCTCTGGAATTTGAGCCAAAACGTTTTTCGTATTTGATTAAGGCATTCAGAAAAATAGTTGGTTGATTTTTTGTTAGCGATAATTGTATGAACCTTCTTGATGGTCAGTTATATTATATCATTGGTTTTCGAAAAAAATATGTAAGTGATGGCTGAAATGCATCACAGTAATCAGGAGAGCTTTATGAAAGACGCAGTGATTGTCGGTCTCGGGTATATTGGGCTTCCTACTGCTGCCATTGTTGCAGCTTCCGGTTTACGGGTATATGGTGTGGATGTTAACATCCATGTGGTAAACACGGTTAATCGAGGAATGATTCACATAGTTGAACCGGATCTTGCAGGACTTGTAGCGAAGGTGGTTGCTGAGGGAATGCTTTCGGCCTCCCAATCTCCCCGAGGGGCAGATGTATTTCTTATAGCAGTGCCGACACCTTTTCGCGATAACCATGAACCGGACATCTCTTTTGTCGAAGCAGCAACTGATTCGGTTATACCATTTCTGCGGCCAGGTAACCTGTTTGTCATAGAATCCACCAGCCCGGT
>CAZWAS010000051.1:0-15416 GCA_964631915.1 uncultured Spirochaetales bacterium
GCACTAGTGTGCTTCCAGTACCGTAGGTACTTGCAGTCCCTTCGGGACTTTCAGCACTAGTGTGCTTCCAGTACCGTAGGTACTTGCAGTCCCTTCGGGACTTTCAGCCTTTGAAGCGGATGCGGAAGGAAGTGCCGTTTCGTCTGGTTATATCCAGGATTCCGTCGAGCTGTTTTACAAGCGTGGAAACCAAGGATAAGCCCAGCGATTCGGCGCAGAGGGGATCGAGGCTTTCCGGCATACCGCAACCGTTGTCGCTGATTGTCAGTTCTATGAAGTCCTGAGTCCTGCATGTTGCAATGCGGATTTCCGGCTGAATGGGGCAAGGGTCCGGGAATGCATATTTCAAGGCGTTTGTAACGAGTTCGCTCAGGATCAGCCCGCAAGGAATCGCTTGGTCGATGGAAAGACAAAGGTCATTTGTTTGGATGGTGAAACGGATGTCCTTTCGCGGTGTGAAATATCCTGCAGCCAAGTCTCGGACCAGTTCGTTGATGTAGGGTTCGAGATCGATCTGGGCAAAATCCGAGGATCTGTACAGCCGTTCATGTATGAGGGCCATTGAACGGATCCGCGATTTCATCTCGGAGATATGGGATGTTATCGCAGGGTCATTCACATTCATGAATTGCAGATTCAAAAGGCTCACGATGATCTGCAGATTGTTTTTCACCCTGTGGTGTATCTCCTGCAGGAGAAACTCCTTCTCTTTCAACGAATCGTGCAGCACTTTATCAGCCAGTTTCCGTTCGGTCACATCGCGAACGAATACCAGAGAGCCGTTTTTCCCTGATAATTTGAATGGAACAGCGGAAACTTCCACATCTACCGGCGTTCCGTCGAGCTTAAGGTATACTTCGTCGATTCTCGGCACAGCCGCCCCTTCTTCGTTGAGGAGGTATATCCGCTTTTTCACTATTTCCTGAACATCCGGGTGAAAACGCTCCAGAACGGGTTTCCCTACCAATTGTTCGGGCGAATCGGCGCCGAACAGCTTAAGGGCTGAGTCATTTACATAGGTGAATCTGCCTTCTGTCTGCACAAAAATGGCATCAGGGGCGTTTTCCACGACGAGCCGGAATTTTTCTTCGCTTTCCGAAAGGTCTCTGTTGCGTTTCTCAAGCTCTCGCTGCGTTTCCAAAAGCTCTTCGTTTGTCGATTGGAGCTCTTCGTTGAGCATGGCAAGCTCTTCATTCTGCTTTTGAATCTGATCTTCGAGCTCGAACCTGCGAAGCGCAGTATCTATGGTGGAAAACAGGCTCTGCGTTGTGACGGGTTTCAGCACGTACCCGTAAGGGCCGGATTCCCGAGCACGCCTCACCGTATGCGTGTCCGCATTTCCCGTTAGATACACGACCGGAATACCCGTAGTGCGTCGGATGATTTTCGCAGCTTCTATGCCGTCTAGATCTCCCTTCAGGATGATATCCATGAGAACGAGATTCGGCCTGAGCGTCTGGGCCAACGATATCGCTTCTTCCGCCGTAGGAACTGTAGCCAAAACCTCATAGCCGAGACTTTGCAGAATTCGGGTGATGTCCAGACTGATGATCACCTCATCTTCTACAAGCAGAAGTTTCACCTGCGGCATGGTGGACCATCCTTTTTTACATGAAAACTCACTATCTATGTAATTTAATCATAATTGCATTTTTTTGGCCAGAGGAAGCAATAAGATGCCGCGTGCGGCTGTCAATGTCGGTTCAATGGGAATGGTTGCGAGCTGCAGCCATCCACGGCCTGCAGTACATTCGTGTACATCGCTCGTATAGCGAGGAGGGGTCCGATAGGGGAGACAACCTGCGGTATCACAAGTAGGTGCTGGAGATTGGAAGTAGAGGTTCTCTATAGTTTTTTTGCTTGATTAAAATATCCAAATATGGTATTATGTCTAATATTATGATTATATAAAACTAGGCTTTTGGAGACGGCCTCTGTGAAAAGACTTTTCCTGAGCATAGGGTTCTGCATCGCACTAGTATCGGCATACGGACAAACTGTCCCGTTGTTAAGAATATCCATAGAAAATTCGAAGGATCATATACAGACAAAAGTCGTGACGCAGTTCGCGAATTTGGTCAACGAACGGTTGCAAGGAAGGCTCGAAGCGATCTGTTACTACGACGCGCGGCTGTTTCGCGACAATGTCGTATTGAACGCGATCTCCCAGGGCAAAGTCGAAATGGCTGTTCCCGGTATATGGAATGCCGAGAGCTTCGACTCGAACTTCGCCATTTTTTTGCTTCCTTTCCTGTACGGAGCTTCCGCAGCAGACAACCATGCTTTGGCGGACGGTTTTCTGGGAAACGCGATAAAGACCAACCTGGAGCAAAGCTATCCGTTCAAAGTGCTCGGACGATGGATCGATTTGGGCCATGCCCACATATTCACGGTCAAAAAGAAAATAGGACGCTATGAAGACCTCGCCGGATTACGCATACGGGTCGCAGGAGGAAAAGGCAACGAGTTTAGGTTGGCTGCTCTCGGAGCGAGCCCTACTACTATCCCATGGTCGGACCTGCCTACGAAATTATCCATAGGAGCAGTGGATGGCATCCTTACAACGTATGAGACCGTGCTAAGCGGAAAACTCTGGAACAACGGGATTTCGTATGCATTCGAAGACAGCGAATATTTTCCGATGTATATCCCGATCGTCAGTGCCGTGTTTTTCCAGAGGCTTCCGGCGGACGTCCAGAAGGAACTCGTCGAGATATGGGAAAGCATAGTCGACGATGCGAGAAAAGCTGCGGCGGAGGCGCAGGCAGAGGCGAAGAAAATACTCCAGAATAAGGGCATAATCATTGTGAAGCCGGAGCCTGACCATATCCGACGGATATTCGAGCAACTTATGCAGAGAGAAGCGGAGATAGCCGACAAATTGAAAGTCGATCCGGTTCTTCACAAAGCGGCGCGAGCGGGTGTTCTGCATGATTAAATGGACGGTGCACCCTTTTTCGGGGAAATCGGCGATTGTACGTATCGTTCTTCTTTTTGCAGTCACTGCAGCAGCCATGTCGTTGATTTTTGCGGTCGTATACGGAAATGCTATAAAAAATAAAACGAATATTTTTGAATATTCAAAAATATCTTCGCAGATTCAGGCACAACTCATAGCAGAGAAAATTTCCAGTACGCTGAACGAGGTGGATATAAGCCTTTCTTTCATCGCGTCTATTGCGGAATCGGCGGGAAATCTGTCTGTTGACGTTGTGCGGTCGCTTTCTAAAACCATAAATCAGAAACTGAAGTTCAAACATTCCATTGCCAACATACTGCTCATCGATGCAGAGGGATCGATATTGTTCGCCCTCGATGAAAAGCGCGGAATACACGCAAACCCCCAAGAACAGGGTTATTTCAAGCGCCACAGAGACCGCTGGGAGACGTTCGCCTATGAGCGCATAGGAGGTCGGGAATACGAGCACGACTGGTTTCTGATTTCCAGGCGTATCGACGACGGCGCAAACGGGTTTCTCGGAGTCGTAGTAGGGATCATCGATCCATCCGCTTTCTACGACCTCAACGAAGATTTCGTAAAATTTGACATTGACGTGTTCTCTCTGTACGACCATGAAGGCGACGTCATTTCTTTCGTTTCGCCCTCGGATGCATTCGCAGGTTCCGATTGGGAAATCGACATAAAACACCACCCGTTTTTCTCCTCTTTTTCGGAAGAACGTCTGTTGAAAGGAGGACTCTTCGCTTTGGAGAACGACTCGTATATCCTGGCGCACAACCTGGTAAACGATTACCCATTCCATATCGTTATCGGCCTGAGTAAAGAGCGAATTCTTAGCATATGGAAGCAAGATACGACGAAGACGCTCATCATTTCGCTTTTTTCCGCCGGTATCATAATACCCATGAGTTTCATTCTCATCCATCAGATGATGAAACGAAAGAAAGCGGAAGCCGATATGCGGAAAACCATTCAGGAATCGCAACTGCATATGCTGCTTCACCGTATAACGTTGTTTTCGGCAGAGTCTATTCTTATCACGGATATGATAAAAACGAGCTGCATGCTGATACTTGAAAATATCCGGTGGACCGGAATGGTTCTACATATATATAGGAACGAAGAGTTCGGAACGGATGAAGATTATGTGGATACTTCCGGTACTTCTCTGCTGAAGCCTGCGCTTGATATCGTTCAACCGGACAGTGGAGTCAGCGACAGCATAAACTGGTATCACGATATCGCCGCTATGCCAGGCAGGCAGGAGCGGGAATTCCATCATCTGACAGGGGCTAGAACATGCTGCGCTCTCATGGTATACGGGAAGGAACAACCCCTTGCCCATTGCATTTTTTTCAATAGCCGTACGGAAAATCAGTCCGAATATTACAAAAACCTCATGTTTCAGTCTCTCACCCTCATCAAACGGCTGGCATTGGAAAAAAAATCGGACCGAAAGATGAAAGAGTCGTTGGCCGAAAAGGAAGTTCTCCTCAAGGAGGTGCATCACAGAGAGAAAAACAACCTTCAGATCATTTCGAGCCTGTTGAATCTCCAGAAGGAGAATATGGTGCACGAAGACGATATGAGAGTATTCAAGAGCTCGCAGAATCGGATCAAGGCAATGGCCATCGTTCATGAGCTGCTGTATCAGTCCGAAGATTTTTCCACGATCGATCTGAAGGTCTACATCGATAAACTGCTTGCAGGCTTGGCTTTCGACGATCCGGGTGCTCACATTCGATTCGTAAAAGATATAGAAGGCGGAATCGCCTTGTCCATCGATACAGCCATACCCTGCGGACTGCTGATAAACGAGCTTATAACGAACAGCATAAAACATGCTTTCCCGGATTCCCGCAAAGGGTCAATCATGATCGGCGTGCGCAGAGAACAGGACGGCTCTCTGCTCCTCACCGTAAAAGACGACGGCGTAGGATTTACGCACGATGCAGCCATAAAAGGGAAGCTCGGGATGCTGCTGATCGAGTCGCTTATCAATCAGTTGCGGGGCAGGGTGGAGCGTTTGGACGGCATCGGCGTGGACGACGATTGTATAGCCTAAGTTGTACGCGTCGACAGCGGTGTGGAGCACGCAAATGTCTGTGCACACACAGGATAAGGCTGCCGTCCGCCGTATGTTCCGAGGCGTGAGTCGCCGAGCTTAAGAAAGGCGGCATCCCGCAATCCAATCTTGACAGAAACAATCGGATGAATTAAATTGGTACCAACCTTTATGGCATAAAGGGAGACTGTAAGGAGACGCACCATGCTGGAAGGAAAAAGAGTGTTTCTGATCCCTCATACCCATTGGGACAGAGCATGGTACCTTTCGTTCGAAGAATTCAGAGCAGGCTTGCCTGGTCTGTTCGACGCAATATTCCGTTTTCTTGAAAACCCTCTGAACCCGCCGTTTTTTCTTGACGGACAGACAGTGGTAGTGGACGACTATCTCGAGCTCCATCCTGAAATGGAAGAATGGGTGCGCAAAGCGGTCTTATCCGAACGATTGTTGGTTGGACCTTTTTACATACAAATCGACGAGATAAGCGCCCACCCCGAAGCCATAGTGCGCAATCTTGTCTTCGGATTCGAGAAGGCCAGCGAGCTCGGTAAGGTGACGAAGGTCGGCTATTTCCCCGACACATGGGGCCATGTAGTACAGCTTCCGCAGCTGCTGAAAAGCTTCGGCATCGAATGTTTCATTTTCGGGCGTGGATATAAGGAAGATCTTGCAGTTACAGGGGTCGAATTCCTCTGGCGGGGCAGGGACGGTTCAACAATACCTTCGGTCTTCATGCCGAAAGGATACATCAATGCTATCAATCTCGGGTATGAGGTGAAATGGGGGGATGTGTCCGCTTGCGTGTACGATGAAAAACGCGCTCTATCGGATCTCTGCAAGGAGTGCGAATATCTGGCTCCGCTTTCGCCTTCTGGCAATATTCTCATCATGAACGGCGGCGACCATATACGGCCCTTTCCGGAGCTCGCACGAGTGGCGGAAAAAGCGGAGCTGGATCTGGGCCTGGTAGTGGATCGATCCGGTATAGGGGAATACAGCCGAAGAATCGCCGCATGTGGAAGTGGCTTACAGGAGTACGAGGGAAGATTGAAGTACGGAAGATATTCGTATATCGTCGCAGGAACGCTTTCCTCGCGCATGTACCTCAAACAGAGAAACAATCGGCTGTCGCGTAAGGCGGTCAACCTGGTAGAGCCTCTGCTCGTATACGGAGCTTTGGCGGGAGGGGTAGCCGATTTCACCCTGCTTTCCGCTTTCTGGAAACTGATTCTGCAGAACCTTGCTCACGACGAGATCGGCGGCTGCGGTATCGACGCCGTGCATAGGGAAATGATGTGCAGGTATGAAAAGGCGGATCAGCTTTTAGGGGTCTTCATATCCTCTGTTCGACGACCGATAGCAAATGGAATTCCCTGCGTACGGGACGATGGCCGTTCGTTCATCATATTCAATCCTTCGAACGAAACGTTACGCGGTACCGTTAGCACGACGTTTCTCCTCGAGGAATCGTACGCGGAGGTAGATGGATTTGTCATTGCTGACGCTGCAGGACGCCCGATGGAATATCAGGTGCTCGCCTCTAATTCTTTTTTTCATATGGAGATAAACAACGCAAGGAGATGGATCGAAAAGAAAATGGTCATCCGTTTGGACGGCCTTAAACCTTTCGGGTTTCAAACCCTGACATTGTTACCCGCTTCGGGCGAAAAATCGGAGAGCTTTGCAAAGCCGGGCCCTGTCGAATTCGATACAGGCTTTTTCCGGTTCTCCGTCGGCAGCAAAGGGATCGTGCTCGAGGATACCGTAAACGGCAGGTTTTACAAGAATTTTATCCGGTTCGTTGACGAAGAGGATGCAGGCGACGAGTATACCTTTTCTCCGCTCGAAAAAGGCAAACGACTCGTTTTCCCCATCCCCACGGGGGATGCGATACTGGTCAAAAACGGTCCGCTCTACCAGTCGTGCGCTCTTCGGTTTTCTCTCGCAGTTCCGCGTGGCATCGACTGGGGTCGGCGCGAGCGCGAGGAACAGCTTTCTGATATTCCTGTGGAGCTTACGTTCGCTGCTCGAAAAGATTCGCCGGTCCTCGAAATGGAGATAAGAATCATCAATACTGCGGAGAATCACAGGTTACGTGTGGTCTTCGATGCAGAGGCTGAGACCGTTATGCGCGGGGCTCATTATTGCTGCGAACAAATGGAACGCGAAAATTTTTCGGATACCTCTTCCTGGAAGGAAGATCCGGTTCCGACCGAGTTTTTCAAGGATTATGTCGCTGCAAGCAACGGCAGAAGCGGTCTTCAAATCATAACGCACGATACGGGCGAATTCGAGGCAGGAACGGATGGTACCCTTTGGTTCACGCTCCTTCGGTGTGTGGGCGATCTTTCGAGAGAAGACCTTCTTACGCGAAAAGGTGGTGCAGGATTTTCTTTCAAGACGCCAGATGCTCAGTGCAAAGGGGAGTTTTTCTACAGATTCGGCATTGCCCCGTTTCGACCGGGTACGGAAGCGCACGAGCTGTACCGCAGGGCGGATGCATTTCTCAGTCCCCCTGTAACGTTTCCGCTGAACGATCCATCAGGAATAATACCAGGGCAGATACTCCATCCGGACCTTCCCGATGAATTCGAAATACGCATGCCGCCGCGTGCTGCCGTATTCTCCGATCCTATGACGGCCTTCGAAATCGTTTCGGAAAGGATTGTTGTGACGTGCTTCCAGCCTCTTCCGGGCGAAGACGGGTATCTAATCCGACTGGTCAACTATTCCTCATACCGGGAAACATCGGTAATTCGGTTTCTGCATGCTCTTCGTTCAGCCGTTGAAACGACGCCTGATGGGGCATACAGCACGGATGGGAACGAGGGCGCCGAAGTCGGCAATGAACGACAGTTCGTTTTCAGGCCTTTCGAAATAAAAACGGTGAAAGTATTGCGGTCATAGAAGCGGAAAAGACCGTGCTGCCTTGGATAAACTGCGATGCGGAGTGATAAAAATATATTGACATATAGAAGAAACTGTTGTTAAATAATTGGTAGGTACCATTATACCATGTATAATGAAATGATTAAAGAAAAGGGGGTAGACGATGAAACGCTTATTGATAGTCGCGGTATTGCTGCTTGCTGCATTTGTGCTGATAGTCGCTGGAGGAAAAACGGAGAGCACGGCGAAACAGCAGACATCGGCGGAACGGGTGGAACTTACTGTATGGGCCGATTCTTTCTTCACGCCCAAGTGGCAAGGGACCCAGGGACCGGTGCTCGACGAAATTTGGAAAGATTTCGAACAAAAGGAAAACGTTAAGCTCAATCTGGAACTCGTGCCGTATCCGGAGTTTCAGGCGAAGCTTCTGACAGCGCTTTCCGCCAAAAATCCGCCCGATGTGGCGATTGCAGACCAATACTGGCTCGCTTCTCTTGCTGCCACGGGTGGCGTACAGGAAATAGGCGCATACTGGCCGGAAGCCGACCGGAAGGACTTTTTCGATTGGTCCGTCGATGGTGTGACCATAGACAAAAAGGTCTACGGCATCTGGTATACGACCGATGCGCGGGTGTTGTATTACAGGAAAGACCTTTTGAAAGCCGCAGGATACAAAGAACCTCCGAAGACATGGGACGAGCTCTATGATATGGCGAAAAAACTGACTACCAAGGATACCTACGGCATGGGCATGGTTCTGTCCGGGGAAGGAGGTATGTGCACGCTGCTCATCGATTACTGGTCTTTGGGAGGCGAGCTGGTGGATGCATCCGGAAAACCGGCCTTCAATTCGGGGAAAAACAAGGAAGCGATGGTAAAGGTCATGGAGTTCTATAAAAAGCTCTACGATGAAAAATTAATTCCGAGCGACAGCATAACCTATATGTCGGAGAACGACATGAATCCGCGGATCTTTGCAGGAGGTTATGCGACCTTCTTCGGCGGAGGATGGCAGATCGGCAACATCAAAGACAATGTGAGTAAGGACATCGCATCCCAATGGGATATCGCATTGAGACCAGTGGCGCCGAACGGTAAACCGGCAAGTTTAGCAGGCGGGTTCGACCTGAATGTGTTCACTGCGGATCCCGTCAAAAAAGAGAAAGGCGTTAAATTCCTTCTTCACCTGTCGAATGCGATAAACGGCGCGAAATTCGCCGCTGCTTCGAGCGGCCTGCCGGTGCGGAAGAGTGTGTATATGAATGATTCCTTCTTCTCAACGGATTATTACATGAGGAAATATGCAGAAATACTTCCTTATGCGAAGACGCGACCGAACTCAGTGGCATATCCGATCATCTCGGAGAGCGTGACCAAGGCGCTCGGAGAGTTCATAAGCGGTCAGAAGAGCGCTGATCAGGCGCTTGCGGATGCTGAAAAGACCATTCTTGCAAAAATAAAATAACACTTAAACGGACTGCCCCGCGCATGGTATCATGTGCGGGGCTAATTATACGGATAAAGGCACATGAGAAAAAACAAAGCACCTCTGGCGCTTATACTCCCAGGGCTTGTCTTTGTCCTGGTTTTCACACTCTATCCGACTGTGTATTCGCTCTGGCTGTCGTTTACGGACCAGATGCTCACCGGAGGGAAGACGTCCTTCGTCGGATTCGGGAATTACGTAGAGCTTCTGGGAAGTTCCGAGTTCTGGAACAGACTGCGCGTCACTCTGGTATATGTGATAGTCACCATTTTCTTTCAGCTCGTTCTCGGGCTTTGCCTTGCCCTGCTCACGGACAAGAAACGGGTGGGGAGAAAACTGGTGCGAACCGTTGTACTCATAACCTGGGTCATTCCGGAGGTGGTCGTGTCCCTGACATTCCAGTGGATGTTCCTCGGCGATAAGTACGGGCTCGTCAATGCGCTGCTGCTCAATCTCGGAATTTTCAACGAGCCGGCAAAGTGGCTTTCGGATCCTCGGCTCACGCTTACCGTGGCTATCGGAATGACGGTGTGGCGCGGTGTCGCCTTCTCTATGATCATGCAAATGGCAGCGCTCCAGAGCGTGCCAGAAGCTCTCTACGAAGTGGCGGACATCGATGGTGCAGGTTATTTCCAGAAACTGTTCCGGATAACCATTCCAAATATCAGCTCTACGATTCTCATCAATCTCATCATCATAACCATTGCGACATTCAACGTGATGAGTCTTATCTATGCCTTTTCCGGCGGAGGCCCGGTTGGAGCTACTGAAGTCGTATCGATCTACATGTACAAATCCGCCTTCAAGCAGTTCAGGTTCGGATTTGCATCTTCGATTTCCATCATCATGTTTCTGATAAACATACTCTTCACCGGCGTATATATCAGAGTGACGAAGAAGGATTTCATAACGTAAAAGGAAGCAGACCGATGCTGAAGTACAAAACCAAACCGTTTGTCGATGTTGCCGTATATGTGTTGTTCGCCGTGGTGCTTGTCATTGCCCTCACGCCTATACTGTGGATTCTGATCACATCCATAAAACGAACCATGGACATTTTCGCTTATCCTCCGATCATAGTACCGAAACAGGCTGCCTTCGATAATTACGTCAAGGTTTTCACGCTCACGGAGATTGGAAAAAATTTCTTGAACAGCATACTGGTGGCGATTCTTACCACAGTGTCGGTCATACTCCTTTCCACGCTTGTGGCATACGGGTTTTCCCGCTTCTCGTTTAAACGGAAAGCCCTCATCATGATGCTGCTCCTGGGCACCCAAATGATTCCGGCTGTGACGAACATTATCCCCTTGTACATCACTATGCTGAAACTGGGGCTCCTCGACACCATCGCTGCGCTTTTTCTCGTGTATACTGCAGTCAATGTCCCCTTCTCAGTGTGGATAATCAAATCCTATATCGATTCGATTCCCGATTCCATGGACGAAGCGGCGCTCATGGACGGAGCCAACAGGTTCTACCTCATTTTCAAGATCATCGTACCTGTAGCTCTTCCCGGCATTGCTGCAGCGAGTCTGTTCACTTTCATCGCGTGCTGGAACGAGTTCTACATAGCATTGGTGCTCACCTCCACGATGAAAAGCAAGACCATTCCGCTCGGGTTGTTCAATTTCCAGGCCAGTTACGACATACAGTGGAATCTGCTCTGCGCTGCATCCGTGGTAGCGATTCTTCCCATCATGATTTTCTTCATCGTTCTGCAGGACAAGTTTATTTCAGGTCTTACCAGCGGCGCATACAAGGGATAAGGGATGTGATTGACCCGTGGGAGGAAACATGGTATCGTTCGATTCGAAAACAAAAAACAGCGGTAACGGTTTCCGAAGCATACGATGAAAAAGCACAATACAGAGTCGGACACGAATACTCCGCAGAAGCCGAAACATGCAATGTTTCGGGAAATCCTGCTTGCGAATATCGTGGATAAGGGGATTTGGAGTCCCGGGGAAAAGATACCGCCAGAACGGGATCTCCAGATACAGTACGGCATAAGCAGGAATACGGTACGGAAAGCCATAAGCGACCTCGTGGACGACGGGTATCTTTTCAGCGAAGTGGGGAGAGGGACATTCGTCAATTCCGCATCCCTCTGGGGATCATCGAAGAAACTTCTCAAATCGAAACTCATCGGTCTCATCATAACCGACGTAAAACACGACTTCGGTAAAAAGGTCGTCAAGGGCGCCGAAGATCTTCTGCACAAAAGAGGATACGCTTTGGTACTCTGCCAGGATAATTACGATATTTCGAAGACGAACAAGTATATCGCGATGCTTATGGATAGCGATGTGAGAGGGATAATTCTCGATCCCGTGCTTTCGAGCAATTTCGTCGCGGACAACCGAAGGCTCGTGGAAAAGCTCGATGCCGGCGGCATACCCGTCGTGCTCATAGACCGAGATATTCCCACGGTTAAAAAGAACCTTGTTTCCACCAACAACCAAGAAATAACATGCAAGGCGGCCGAATACCTCATCGATAACGGCCACACTTCGATACTCGTCGTCCGGCAGGACGGATTTATGATGGATACGCGTATACGCGGCATAGAAGACGCCTACGAACGCCGCGGCATACCACGTGGGCGGCTTAAAACGATAAACATCCGGCCTTCGGACGATCTGGGAGCGGACATCGGCCTTGTGGCCGAGAAGATCGCCGCCACAGGAAAATCGGCGACTGCTGTCATATCCTTGAGCGAGTATCTCGGGAAGGTGACCTACCGTGCCTTAGACAAACTCAAGAAACGGATTCCGGATGATATTTCTTTTATTACATTCGATCATCCGGAGGATTCATCCTTTGAAGAAGGGAAGATAACCTTCATCGAGCAGCCTGCTGTCCAGATGGGACACAAGGCTGCTGACATGATCGTCAACCTCATCGAAAGCAGAGGCCAGGAAGTGGTTACCGTCAGGCTCAAGTCGAAACTGGTCGTCCGGCGATCGGTGATTACGCTCCCCACATGATTCGTTGATATTCATCTTTCCCGAAAATCCGCCGAATAGTCCGCAGCGTCCATTCCGGTATGTATGTGAAAGGCTCGAACGGATATGAATCCAAAGAAGTCGCCGCGGTTGAAATATAGTCTTCATGCTGCAGGCTGAGGATAGTTGTGGGGGATCCCGGGAATTCGGGACGATCAGACGAAGAATAGTTTCAAAGCCTCACTTCCGCCTTGTATTCGTAGTGAACGATGTGGCGGTAAACAGGATTGTACTCAAGGAATTTCTGAGACTCCACGCTGTGTTGGAGGAAATCTGTTCGAATTCCTCGCTTGACTTTATGGAAAACAACAACTACTGTGGTAATACCACCATGTGTGATACGTGCATGAAACACGGTGCAGCAGGCAAATGGTACCTGAATGCCCGACATTACTCGGAAGAAATAGCGAGAAAGTATAATTTACGGGAATTTCTTCTCGAACAGTACAAAAACTTCGAACAGATGTCGGTGCGGAAGGTGAACGGATTCGATCCCGTAGGCATCGATTACAAGCTGCAGATGCCTATCATAGGCCGAGTCGTCCGGCATTTCGCGGAGAAACTGCTCCATAGCAAAAAACCACCCAGCAACCCGTTCAGACCGGAGGGGCATATAGGGCAGGTGGTTCCACTCGAGGATGCAATAGAGATTCTCAGGCACTGCGCAGCGGAGCCGATCATAGAAAAGCACTGTATGTGCCGGTATATGACACGTGGAATCAAAGAAGCGTGCTGCATCAATTTCGGGGTCATGTCCGAGATCATAGACAAGCTGCCGCGGTTCATCCCGGAACGCGATAAGTACCTGCTCACCAGAGAGGAAGCTGTCGCGCGGTTCACGGAACACAACCGGAAAGGGTACATAGGCACCATTTGGTTCGGGCCGTATCCGTACATCAACAATCTTTGCTCCTGCGCGAACCCCGAGTGTGCGGGCATCAGACCGCGACTCGATTTCGGCATCACATCCATTTTCAAGGCTGAATACGTTGCATGCACGGACCCCGAGCGCTGCGTAGGGTGTAAGGCATGCCTTACCATGTGTCGATTCAACGTCATGAAGTACGACGGATCGCTGAAACAGGTGGTCATCGATACGGAAGCCTGTTTCGGCTGCGGCCTCTGTTTGCATGCATGCGAACAACATGCGCTCCGCCTCGTTCCGCGGAACGAAATAGCTTCGCTGAAAGGAAAATACTGACCACATGGGCCGCAAGACGAGGATCAGGATCGATTATTCTGTATGCGGCGATGGGAACAAGATCGATCCCCGCTCGTGCGGAGCATGTCTGCGTTCTTGTCCTCCCGCAGTGTTTCTACTGCATCAAACTTTTGGGATAAAAGAGAAAAATCCTTTCGATCCTGTACACTGGCGCATAACGCCACTGTGGACTTCCCTCTGTACCAGATGCATGAAATGTGTGCTTGCATGTCCTGAGCGCGCGATTCGGGTAGAACCTGCGGACATATCGAAATTGGTTTTAATGGAGAACAAGCGTATGAAAAAAACCGAGATGCCTCAGAAAGAAGGGTTTGTGAAATGTCTTGTCATCGGTGGCGCAGGCATGCTCGGCTACGAGATCGCCTGTCAGCTCCTCGCGGAACATAAGGAAGTGCGGGTGCTCGATCTCAAGCCTGTTGCGGATAAACGGATCGAGTCCATGGTCGGCGACATACGCAACAACGCACATGTCCGCAAAGCATGCAGAGGCATGGATGTAGTTTTTCAGACTGCAGCTGCAGTGTGGGATCCCAAGACGCCGCAGCATGTGTTCGAAGAAGTGAATGTCATAGGGAACCGGCTCGTCATAGATGCATGCAGGGAGTTCGGCGTGACGCGCCTGGTGTATACGAGCACCATGGACGTGGTAGTGCGAGGAAGAAGGCCCATAGTGTACGGCGACGAATCTTTGCCGTATCCGGAAAAACTCCCTGCGGATGCCTATTCTCGTACCAAGATACTCGCTGAGCGCATGGTTCTCGGAGCGAACAGCCCGGATTTGTTGACCTGCGCCCTAAGACCGGTCGGCATGTACGGTCCGCGGGACAAATACCATGTGCCGAGTTTCATCAACCTCGCGAAAGGAGGCATGAATATACGGCTCGGAAGCGGCAAAGCGTGTTTTAGCCATGTGTATTCGGAGAATGCAGCATATGCGCATCTGCTTGCGGCGAAACGGCTCTTTCCAGGGTCGCCCGTACCGGGTAACGCATACTTCATCTGCGACTATCAGCCCGCGTCCAACATTTTCGATTTCATGGCTCCGTTCATCGAAGCTCTGAATCTCAAGCCTCCCAAACGATCCATACCGTATGCGCTTGCATACCCGCTCTCATGGGTTATGGAAAAACTGGCACCCACATCGAATTTCAACAGGTTTTCGGTAGTTCAAACCTGTGTTGATCATACGTTCAGGGACAACAAGGCCCGCAGGGATCTCGGCTACGAGCCCATCGTATCTAAGGAAGAAGCGTTCAAGCGTACGCTTGCTTGGCTGAAAACCCAGGAGCTGTCTAGGGGCAAACCGGATGCAGCTTCCTATCCCGACGATCTGGGTCTGTTAGCGTAGCAGTACGCGCATCCGTGCGTACAGGTTTGTACGGTTCCTATATCTCTGCTTTCCACGCAGGTGCAGTCCGCATACCCTTTTTCCCTTCCCTTTCGCGTGCCTTTCACGGCGAGGTCCGGAAGTCCGGCTGCGAGGGGACGCAAAAAATCGAGCGAAAGGCACGAACCCTGGCTTATCCGTTGCTTGTCTTCTTCTTTGACCCGCGGCGAACAACAGATTTCCGTACACCGGATGCCGAATTGTTCTGCTATGCGCTTCAGTTCGCATGCGAGATCGATAAATTGCCGGTACAGTTCATTGTATGCATTCGAAAAAAGGGGTGCCATGAGCAGCTTGTCGCCTGTTTCGTCCAATGCCTTGCGGAGAGGAATACGGATGCCGGAGTACGAACTGTCGATGTGTGCGAGGGAAAGGATGACCCGTTCCGTCCTGCCTG
>CAZWAS010000051.1:15426-26913 GCA_964631915.1 uncultured Spirochaetales bacterium
ATTTCGCATAACTTAAAAAAGTTGGCAGTATGCCATGAGGGCGTATAACGCTCCGTAAATATCACCGGATCGTAGCGCCACCAGAGTGCTTTTGTACCGAACAATTCCGCGAGGATCCGTACTGCCCTGCCCGTGTCGCAGGGCTCGGGCACATACGGTTCCAGTGGGCCTCCGTAGCCGGTACAGGTTATGAAGAACGCTACCGGGAAGCGTTCTGCTACCCTTTCGATATACGAAAGCAGGCGTGAAGGAGCCTTGGTCCAGAACGTGAGGATGTGCACGTGTTCGGGCCTGAGGCTCACATAATAGGGCTTGCCGGAAAAAGGATTCGGTACGTAGCATCCACCTTTTTCCATCCGCTCCATGAACCAATCCATGAACAGCGCAGGATCGGTACGCCGGGAAAAGGTCAGCACCCGTTTCTGTTCGGTCCGCTCGCGCATCGCGTTCGGTATCATTGTTTTTTCTCGGTCTTTCTGTGGCCTATTTCTATGAACGCCGCGATTTTTCCCGAATCATCGCGGATCGGGTACCCCCTGAGCGACCAGAGGGAACCATCGGAACCTAGTTTCTCGATTTCCACCGGTTCTCCCGACTCGAGGATCTTCGGGAGAACACAGTCTTCACATGGTTCTTTTCTTTTATGCCATGCTTCGTAGCAGTGTTTATGCACGAGATCCTCGGTTTTCAAGCTGGCAGGTTCGGCAGCGCGTTTATTCGCCCATAGAATTTTCATATCGAGGTCGATATACGCCACCAATTCGCTGATCGACTCGAGGATGAGGGATTTTTCATGCTCGGATTTTCTAAGCAGCTCTTCCGCCCTTCTGTATTCCGTGATGTCTCTGCTAATCCCTACGAGTCCCACTATGGTGCCGTGTTTGTCTCTAAGCGGAACTTTCGATACCTGCATCCACCGTTTCCTGCCGTTTCTGTTTACCAAGAGTTCGACTCGATTCAGAATCGGTTCGCCCGATCTGAGAACGGCTGTGTCGTCCGCATAAAAAGCCGCTGCAATCTCTTTCGGGTACAGATCCCAGTCGGTTTTTCCGAGCACCTCCGATTCTTCAGAGCAAGCGAGCAGTTCGAGTTCGGCCCTGTTGCTGAGCGTCTTTCTCGTCTCCGTGTCTTTCGCGAAGACCGCATCTGGCAGATTGTCTACGACGGTTCTGAGCAGGATGCGTTCTTGTATCAGTTCTTCGTTCTGTTTGTGAATCTTTTTCTCGAGTTCGTGCCTGTACAGCGCAGTATCGATCGTGGAGAAAAGGCTCTGCAGCGTGATGGGTTTCAAAACATAGCCGTACGGTTCCGTTTCGTGCGCACGGTTCACTGTTCCGGCATCCGCGTTGCTCGTGAGGTACACCACCGGAATTCCAAGGGTTTCCTTTATGATTTTTGCGGCTGCGATCCCGTCCATGTTCCCTGACAGTACGATGTCCATGAGGATGAGATCCGGGTGCTCCGAAGCGGCGGTTTCCACTGCCCGTTCTCCTGACGACACGATTGCAGGCACTTCGTATCCGAATGTTTCCAAGGTCTGCTTCACATCGAGACCGATGATAAACTCGTCTTCGACGATTAGGATTCGTTTCTTAGGCACTACCTTCCCCGTTTCTGTACCACTTGCGCGTACAGCACCATAGCCCCCGATCGAAATCGATAAGAACGAGATGTGCTCCCGACGGTTTCTCTTGGCCTATGAGCTTTTTTATTGTTTCCGATGAAGATCTCTTTCTTCTCCAACCGGGAATTCCTTTCTTTCTTCTTACTTGCTTATAGTGTAGGCCTAATGTTCCTCGTTTTCAAGTAATGGATGTGCGGGATAACGGCTCTGTTCGGACTGCCAGTTCCGTCGTAGAAGATATCGATGATGGGAACATCGAAATCTTCCTGCATCTTCCTAAATATCGAAGCAGTGACGACTCCAGGGCAGCAGAACATGGGATTGATGTGGATGATCGCATCCGCAAGTCCGTGCTTGATGAAGTACAAGGCCCTGCCGACATTGATCGTGGTTTCTCCGGCTATGTAATGGCGTATACCGTATTCTTCCAGCAGTCGCGTGCATTCTTCGAAATCCGGCTCCGCCTGCTCTCTCATCAGCGATTCTGCGATTTTCTCATACCGCTTTTCTATGGTACGGAGCAACCGAAAATGCCGCGGGTCGTCGCGGTGGAGGCGGACGTCTGCGTCATAGAAATGGAATGCGTATTCTGTGAGGGAGGGGATGATAAGCTCTCCTCCGAGTTCATGGATGAGCGATTGGATGTTCTGATTCACTATTTCGTTGAATTTGACGTAGAGGTCTCCTATGAGAGCGATTTTCGGTTTCCTCCCTCCGGACTCGTTCCGTTCGACCGCGGCGAATTGCGAAACGATGTCCGAGAGTGTCGTGCGCAGGTCGAGGCCGTTCCGTATAGCGGTTCGCATGCGTTCTCCGGCCTGTTTGAACAGCAAGTCGGCATCGCCGGTCCGCGTCTCGTAGGGTTTTATGCGGTAGTACAGCTTATAGAGGATGCCTCCTATAATGTTGGATTCGAGGATGTTTACCGCTGTGCTTTGCGGAAGAATGTCGCCAGGAGACATGGAATTGATGAGCCCGATTTTTAACCCTTTGAGCCCTGCAGATTCGAACGCGAGATCCGAGAGGATCGGGAACTGCGGAAAGTTGCATGCCATACATAACGTCGGCATGTAGAAAAAGGTGCTTTCTGGTCTGAGACTCTCGCTCCGGACGGTTTCTATGGCGCTCCCCATGAGCGCTACGAGCGGCATGCATTCCCCGCCGTTCGCATATTGATATCCCGTATTGAGGGACTGCTCCTCGGGATGGAGGAGCAGCGTTCTGTATCCTGCCCGTTCGAAACAGGCGGACCAGAAGCCGCTTATGAGCATGTCGAGGTACGGGATAAGCACCGTATCCCCAGCGGCCAAGGAATCGTTTCTGGTGAAAGTCCGCATTCGGTGCGGAGTGCGTTCGCTCCTGCGATGGTTTTCGAAGGATCGTAAGCCGGCTTCGATTCTCGTCTCATAGCCAATGTCCGAGCTGTGTTCGTCGAGTTGCAGTACGAGAAAAGGTTTGCCGTAATACGTCAGTATGTCCTTCACATAACTCAGCAGGAACGAATCCGGGCTGCAGCGGAAGCAGGTGAGGAATACGGGATAGAAGTTTTCAGTTACGGCTGCATATTCCGCTGCTTTCACTATCTGTTTTCCATAATGCCAGTGCATGCGTTCATAGTACTTGTTCGCGTATGCGAGCTCGAAGTCTTCAATGGGAAGTTCTTCCTGAAAAAAAACGGCAGCTCCTTTTTCTTCGAGTTTCCCCGGTATCGAAAGATTCAACGCCCTGTCATATACGACATATGGCCTCCCCAGGAGCGCGATGCGGAGTTTCCCGCAGGAATCGCCGGTCCTATCCTCGTCCGCTTTTTGTTTCCATTCCCTCAGGGCTTCCAGATATGCGGTATGTGCTTCCTGAAATGCCGCAGCCGTCTCTTCTTTCGTGATCGAAGGAAACTTTTTCTCAAGCGCTTCCCACAGGGCATCCGTCGTTTCTTCGGTGTTTGTTCCGTTGAAATGGATGAGGGGGGATATCAGGTGCTTTTCGAAATCGAGCGCAGTGAGCTTGCTTATTATGGAAGACAAATACTGAGAATAATAACAAAAATATGAATCTCTGGTTTTTTTCTTGAACATGAGCTCTCCCTCGTAATCAGGATCCCGTTCGTTCACCACTGCAGGAGAAAAGATGAAATCCACTCCTCCGTCGAGCAATTCCTTCATGTATCCGTGAGCGAGAATCATGGGAGCGCAGAAATCCGAATTGACGATTTTCTTTCCTTCTTCGAGGGACGTTCTCCCTTCTGAAGAAAGCACAGGTGTGAAACCGAGCCGCACGATGAATCCGTACCAGAGTGGACCGTATGCTGTGTTGTAGAGCGCTTTGGGAATGCCGACCCTGATGCCGCTCCGTCCGCCCGAGGGCTTTGTTTTATAGAGAGGGGCCATCGCGTTCCTAAATCGGGATTCGACTATGGAACGTTCCGCTTTTTTCGGCGCACGCTCCGCATAGTCTTTTCCGCACTTCATACCCCAACCTGTGACTGTAGCGCCTTGTTCTATGACCGTGAGCATGCAACGGTTCGCACATTTGGTGCAGATTTCCTCCCTCGTTGCGCTTCTCCTCATATCCCACCGGAACTCTGATCCGTCTTTCTTTTCCTTGAGTGTTTCTTTGCAAAGGAGCGCCGCTCCCAGCGCTCCGGTGAGGTGGCAGAAGGGCGAAACATGGATAGGTTTCCCCAGCAATGCCTCGAAAGAAGCGACCAAGGCTTTGTTCCGCGCAGTAGCGCCCTGGAACACCACGTATTCCCCGATAGGGCTCTTGTTCACGACTTTTGCGAGATAGTTATCCCGCACCGAATTGAGCACTGCGACTGCAACCGCTTCCCTGGATTCCCCTTCGCTTAACAGCTGCGCAATATCCCTTTCCATATAGACGGTACACCTGTCGCTCGTATACGGGGCTTCTTTGCCGAATGCGGCATCCGAGAATTCGTCGAGTCTCATGCCGAGGCGTTTCGCTTGTTCTTCTATAAAGCTGCCGGTTCCCGCAGCGCATACGTAGTTCATGGTCGAGAAATACACTTCTCCGTTTCGTATGCGCGTGAACTTCGAGTCCTGCCCTCCGATTTCGATGATGGTATCGGCCTCAGGGTGGAGAAACACCGCTGCACGCGCGTGAGCGGTTATCTCGTTCACCTCGAAATCCGCATTGAACAGTTCGCGTATCAGTTTTCGTCCGGAGCCTGTCGTAGCGACTCCTGCAAAACGAGTTTCGGGCCTGTCAAACCGCGAACCGATCGCTTCCATCAGATCTCCGACCGCCTTGATGGGATTGCCTTCAGTTGCAGTGTAAAACCCTGCTGCGATTTCCGACGCGCTGTTCACGATCACCGCCTTGGTACTCGTGGACCCTATATCTATGCCCAGATAGGAACCGTGTGTACACCGCACCTGTTGTTTCGGCATCATGATTTCTACATTTCCTGCACGGGCGAATAGATAGTCGTTCAAATCGGGGTACCGGGTCAGTTTAAGGCTCAGCGGTATCCGCCTTTTTCTCATGCTCTTCGCAGTTCCGCCGGAGGAATCCGTACTCAGGGTTTTTTCCGTACCGAGGAGTGCTGCCCCTACGGCTCCTATGCATTCCGCATGGGGCGGCACGTACACAGCGATTCCTGTGATGCGCGAAAGCTCTCGGATGATTTTTTCGTTCAGGGAGACGCCACCGAATACTCCGAGGGGAGAGGCGAATTCTCTCCCTTTCTGCAGAACCGAGAGGATGTTTCTTGCTATGCCTTCGCAGAGCCCTGCGCATATGGATTCCAGTGAGTACCCTTCCTGCATCGCATGTATGATGTCGGTCTTTGCGAACACGGAACATCTGGTGGCGATCGCAGGGGTTTTTCCTGAATATGCACATGCTTTTTCGGCGAGTTTCGCTGGCGTCAGGGAAAGCCGTTCCGCCTGCTGCTCTATGAAGGATCCAGTACCCGAAGCACAAGGAGGATTCACGGAGTGTTCTTTGTAGTTCCCATCGTCGTCGAAGAAGACTACGGAAAAACTTTCTCCCCCTATGCAGACGGCGTTTTTACATCCGGGCATGAGGAACCTGATCCCTTCCACAGCGGCGAGCACCGGATCGAGTACGATCGCTTTTCCGTCCAACGTTCTTCCTGTTATACCTGCACTGTCGTAAGAACCGAATTCGGGCAGAGCGAGGATCTGTTTCAAACACGACGATGTGTCGCCCTTATGCTCTTTGTATTCCGCACGGACGATGTTTCCATCCTCTATGAGGACGCAACTCAGATAGAGCGACCCGATGTCGATTCCCAAACGCTTCATATGTTCCCCTTACGTATGGAAAGAACCGTCCGGTCTGCAGACGGCCATATGATCCTATGGCGTAAGGTATCGGCTGTCAAGCCGAAGTACATGGATGTACCGCAGGTACTGTAAGTACGAGTGCCAGGCGAGACCTCTTTCGTAAGAAGCGCGGGTGTATTATAGTGATACCGCAGGGTCTTCGAAGCCGAAGCATGTGCGGTACGGTGACCGTGCAGGGGGTACTGATATGGAACAAAACAATCTGGAAGAACTTCTGGATACGTATCGTGCAGGCGCCGAAGAGCTGATTGGCAATGTCCGCGGGCTCGATCCAGAACTTTTGAAATTCCGGCCTTTTGCGGAAGCATGGACTATTCAGGAGCATTTCATCCACACGGTGGACATGGAGATGAACGCGATCTTGCGCATGAAAATGATGTTTGCGGAAACAGGAAGGCAAGTGATAGTACTCGACGAGGACAAATGGACCGAGCTTCTGGACTATAACGGCGAAGATATAGCCGAATATTTCGATTTGTTCAGATTGCTCAGGACCACCGCATACAAATTCTTGAAACGGAAGATAGAAGTTCCGGAAGCCTGGAAGAACTATGTCGATCATCCTAAGCTGGGAAAACTGACCGTTGCTCGATGGATAGAACTGTATTCGAAACACTGTTCTGATCATCTGCAGTACATCGAGAGAAATAAGCGACTCTGGAAAGAAGTGCATGGGTCCGTATGAGCTGAAGCAAGTTGCCGGCAATACCTGGTATATTCAGGCTCCAGTCAATCTTGGCATCTATGTGCATGGCGAAAGCGTTACGCTCATAGACAGCGGAAACGACAAGGAGGCAGGCCGGCAGATCGCCAAGCTGTTGGAAAGCCGTTCGTGGAAGTTGTCCCTCATAGTCAACACGCATTCGAATGCTGACCACATCGGGGGGAACGCTTTTCTCCAGGTGAAAACCGGCTGCCGCATAGCAGCCACTCGCCTGGAATCCGTTTTTATCATCGACCCTGTGCTGGAACCGGCCTTCCTGTGGGGTGGCATGCCTTTCGAGCATCTGAGGAACAAATTCCTCGAAGCAAAACCTTCCGATGCGGTGACCGTTATTCCGAACTCGGGTCTCATCCCCGGTACCGACCTCCGGGCTGTTCCTCTCCCCGGACATTTCCTTGACATGATCGGGATTATGACGCCCGACGGTGTGTTCTTCATAGCGGACAGCGTTTTCAGCGAGGAGATCATTGCAAAGTATCATGTGTTTTACATCTTCGATGTGGCCGCGTATCTCGAAACCCTCGATGTGCTCGCTCGCACGGAGGCACGGCTCTTTATTCCCAGCCACGGTTCTCCGGTTGAGGATATCGCGCCCCGTGCTGATGCGAACAGAAGAAAGATCCTCGAAATAATCGATGCGATCGGCCGAGCATGCGAAACCCCGTGCACTGCAGAAGAGATATTCATGCGCGTCTGTTCCGAATACGGCATCGGACTGAATCACAACCAATATGTGCTGGTCATGAGCGCTCTGCGGTCGTATCTCGCCTATATGTCCGATAAGGGGTTGATCCGTTCCTCTGCAGAGGGCGGCAGATACCTCTGGATGCGTTGAAGATGCTGTGGTAGATTTCGGACATGGCGATACTACTGGCTTCTCTTTCCGCTCTTATGTACGGATGCGGAGACTTCGCAGGCGGAGCGGCCTCGCGGAAGAATTCCGCGTTCACTGTTGTGCTCATATCCCAGCTTTTCGGCACAGCAGTCGCTGTGGCGGCGGCTCCTTTTCTCGGATCCGGGGCGACGGTCTTCGATTTTCTATTCGGAGGTTTTGCAGGCATGTTCGGTTCCTTCGGCCTCCTCGTACTTTACAAGGGAATAGCGAGCAAGCCTGTAGCGGTCGTGTCGCCGATGTCCGCCGTGGTAGGCGCCCTCGTGCCCATGACATTCGGAATAGCCACGGGGGAGCAGCCTTCTTCCCTTGTGTGGATCGGCAGCTTTCTCTGTATTCCTGCTATACTGTTGCTTTCGGTAGGCAAGGGCGGAATAGCTTCGGAAATACGAGGTTCACTCCTGTACGGCCTTCTCGCAGGCATAGGATTCGGCGGTTTTTTCATAGCTATATCGAGAACAGGTTCGGGTGCGGGGCTCTGGCCGCTCGTGTCTGCGCGGGCTGTTTCCATGAGCATCGTGTTCGCTGCGTCTCTGATCGGAAAGCAGAGCATCAGGCCGAACTGGAATTCCCTTTTGCAGATTGCGGCAGCAGGGCTCTTCGATATGGCTGCGAATATTGCGTTCATGCTCGCTGCCCGGCGAGGCATGCTAATACTGGTGAGCGTCATAACGTCTTTGTATCCCGCCCCTACGGTCATTCTTGCGAAGGTTTTCTTTAAGCAAACCATGGGAATCCTCAAAATCGCGGGGCTCGTGTTCGCCATAGCGGGGATGGCTTGCATCAGCGCAGGAGGGGCCTGATCATGAAATCCGTATTCGCTTTCTGCCCGAACTGCTCGGGCACACGCATCGTTCGAAAAGACCTCAAAGAGCATCTCTGCACGGATTGCGGCTGGATTTTTTTCCACAATGTGGCTGCAGCGTGCGGGGTCATACTTAGGATCGATGATTCCGTCCTGTGCATCCGCAGGGCGAAAAGTCCGAAACGGCATGGGCTCGATCTGCCCGGCGGGTTCGTGGATCCCGACGAAACAGCGGAACAGGCGCTCGCACGGGAGTGCAGGGAAGAGCTCGGCATAGAGCCTTGCAATGTGAAGTACTTCGGATCCTTTCCCAACCGTTATGTGTACAGGTCCGTGGAATACAGAACCCTGGATATGTTTTTCCTGGGAACGCATCATAAGGTTCCAGACACGTTCGACAGGAGCGAAGTGGAAGATGTGCTGCTCCTGCGGCCTGCGGATATCGAGGCGGATGGGTTCGCATTCGAATCCGCGCGCAAGGCGATGCGGGAGTATCTGAGCATGCTGAAGACGGAAGGGTAGGCTTTGTACGATACTCTGGTGTATAGTCATAGTGCGGAGGAATGATGGACGAAAAGCCGAACGGCGGATACACGACCGTATACCATGCTGTGGACAAGAACGATCTGCTCATCAAGAAATCCATACTCGAATCCAACTGCATACCCTGTTCGGTGAAGCGGAATATCGTGAACGACCTGTTTGGTTTCACCATGATGCCGCTTGAACCGGAAAAAGGCCCTGGTCCCCTCGACCTCAGGGTTCCGAATGCGTATGCGGATCAGGCCAGAGCGCTCTTGAGTTCAGAATCGTTCGAATCCGATGTTCTCCCTTTCATTGTACTCCTGGACAGAGAACATTGGGTCGTAACCTATTCCAAAGGCTTCCCGGAAGGGTACATCGACACTGCTGCAGATCCTGAATATTTCAAATTCGCAGGAGAATACGGATCTGAGACATGTCTGTATCAGTTTTTCCTTTCGAAAGACTGCAGAAAGGATATACGGCTTACGGATTCGCGGTACGCGTGGCAGCCTCTTGCAAAAGCGCTTTCGGAAACCGGCAGAGAGCAGTTCCGCGAGGCGTACTGTTCGATCATGCTTGCAGGGTATGTGCCGCCTACGCAATGTTTCTCCGCATTCGGATTCGGTCCCACCGTCAGGAGCGCAGACAAGCTCGGAACGCTTGTTGCCGAAGGAAAGAAAACAGGTACATCGAGCCTGGATTGGATCTATGCTGCAGAGGAAGAAAAACGGCCTGAACCGGGGGATATCTCCGTGGTGCTGAACGGGAAAGGATTGCCGCTTGCCGTTATAGAGGCTACGGATGTCGCGATCGTTCCCTTTTGCGAAGTAGGGGAGGATCATGCGGCGGCGGAAGGGGAGGGGAATCTCGCCACATGGAGGAAAATACACTGGGAGGTGTTCGGCGAAGAATGCAGGAGCATAGGCAGAACCCCGGATGAACGCATGCCCGTTGTATGCGAGCGTTTCAGAGTGCTTGAAACATTTACGTGATCATTGGTTGAGTGGAAGCCGACACCGCTACGTAACGCCGTTTCCTTCAAATTTCACACTGCCGCTCCAGATCGAACCGGTTTTTTTTTGGTTCGGCTTGCATGCGACCGGCACGAAAAAGGCCCAGGGGATACGGGAAACCGTCACAGTGTGTCTATGATTTCGTTCAGCCTGTTCCTGTAGTAGGTGAAGTTCTCCCAAGTGCAGTCCGGGGACACGAAGTGATCTACATGGGGTATGTATCTCCCCTTCCTGAGCATCCTCCGCACAATGTCCAATTCTTCATCGATCCGTTCTTTGGTGGAATCCTTGAAGAGCACCCGTTTGTCGAAGCCCCCCATGATCTGGAAATCGGGAAAAGCTTCCCGGATTCTTTCGAGGTCATTGCCTGCCGCCCGCTCCATGGGATACATGCCGGTGACTCCGGTCTCGACTATGAGCGGTATGAGGTCCTCGACATACCCGTCGCTGTCCGTGATCACGATATCCACTCCGGCATCGTGTGCGAAATTCACCATGCGTTTGTAGCGAGGGGTGAGGAATTCCTTGAAGTGATCCGGAGATATGAGCGACCCCTGTTTTCCCGCCATATCTTCCCAGATGAGGATGCAGTCCACCTTCACGTCCGATATTATCCTGTCGTAGTATGCGATAAGAAAGTCGCAGAAGGTTTCGCATATGTCATGGATGAGTTTCGGTTCGTCGTACAGCGCAATGAGGTAGGCGGTGAGTCCCATGATCTGTCGGGGGAATCCGAGGAAGCCTCCATTGGTTCCTCCGAGGCGTATGGGGAAATCCCTGTCCCGCAGACGGGCTGTGAGGGATTGCCAATCTGGCGGGAGGCGTTTGGGAATCGATGAGAGATCGTAATACTGTTTATATTCATTCCAGGTCTTCCAATCCTTCACCGGATTCTCCAGCTCCAAGGGAAGGGAGCGCATGCCCGGATCATTTTTGTTCGTCACTCCGTAGGAATCGGTATATATGATGTAATCTGCGGTTTTTTCGATGATTTTCTGTTCGAACATAGGGCTATAGTCCACCGGGAATTTCGTCAGATACTGGTCGAGTCCGAACACAGGTTGCACGTTCACGTCGCCCGCTTTTTCCATTTTTCCGTAAATATTTTTGTTCGCCATAACCGCTACGCCGTCGGAAATCTCCTCCGGTACGGGCGCAGTACGGGGGAGCCCTTCGCCGAACCATGTTCGTATGGTGGACGCCCAGTATCCGAATTCGACTTTGGGAACCTCTGCCCCGTCCAGCTTACGCATGGTGGAAAGGAATTTTTCTCGTGAATTCATAGGATCTCCATAAAGGAAAGTTTCATGTATTCACTTAAAATTGTAATATAATTACATACCTCTGTCAATCGCTCGGGAAGAACATCTGCAATTCTCAATGGGCTACGAATGGACAGAGAAGGCTATCGGAAAATCCATAGCGAACCTGCTTCGGCCCCTGGTTCGATGAAGACGAAATCTTTATCCCAGGAGCCGGACACCATCCCTTTCGGCAAAGGCACGATGTTGGGACTGAAGAACTCAACCTGCATAATTTCTTCCTGCTCTTCGATCACTGTGCTGCATGCGCT
>CAZWAS010000052.1:0-3820 GCA_964631915.1 uncultured Spirochaetales bacterium
TATTTCGAAAATATCATTACACCCGTTCCGCTCGATAGGGTTGATGCCGTCCGCCCCGAGCTCGTTGCAGATTATGTCGAGCAAATCTCCGTATTTCCCGTCGGTATGGAACAGAAACTTGTACCCTTTTGCAGACACGGGTTCTTTGATCGCTTTCCATCGCGGAAGCCCTTCCTTCCGAATGCAGTCCGGGCTGAACATGGCTCCTGTGGACCCTGCTATATCCTCCCCCATGAACAGGAGGGGTGCAGTGGCATGCTCTGCAAAAATGCGTGAAATGTATGCGGAAAAAGCACAGGTACAGTCCATGAGCCGCGTCACCAACTCCGGTGCATCATACAGAGCGGTCATAAACAGTTCCATATCCGTATACGAATAGGAATCCGTAAACGGCCCTTCAACCGCACCGATGAGCACGATATCGTACGAATCGACAACAGGTTTTATGCTCTGTATATAGGGTTCGAACCATTCGCGCACTTCTTCGAACTTCGGCATAGCGGGCATGTTCTTTTCGAGTCCGGCGAGATCGTGAAAAGGCCGCTCCGCTATCCAAGCAGTACCACCTTCCTGGGAAACCTTCCAATTATCCGGTTTTACCCCGAAAAACCGTATCCAATTGACTATTTTCGCGCCCATCCAGTGATTTACAGGATCGTAAATATATCTGGTCACATCCAGTCCGATATGTTTGAAAGCTTTGAGGTTGATCTCGAGGAGTTCCTCCCACGAATACGGTTTTCCGTCTTTGTATCCGCCGTATCGTACCAAAATTTCCTTGTTATCGACAAAATCATAGGTGAGAATTCGGTCGGTGGGTTTCCAAAAAATTGTATCTGTAAACCGCTGCTTGTTCGTCATGGTTTCCCCCTCAGTACGTTTTTGCGGATAAAAAAAGATTGACATATTTTGTAATTACTCGCATAATGTACGTACATTATTATACATGACATCTTGTACTTGTCAACTTCTTTTAGCATAAAACCATGGAGGTCAGCCGTGAAACACCGAGACAGAGTACGTGCTGCACTGAACCACGAGCAGCCGGACAGGTGCCCCATGCAGGTGAGCTTTACACCCGAGTTCGCCGAACGGCTCAAGCGGGATATGGACATCCGAGGCATACAGAACCATAACCCCCACGGCGGAGGCAATACCTACCAACTCGAAATAGCGCTGGATGAGGATATGCTCCTCACCTCTGTGGGATGGGCGAATTCCTACTATAAAGAAAGTGCTGATTATGTAGACGAATGGGGAATCGGATTCGGCCTAAAGGAATATGAAACGAAATTCGGCAAAGGCACATACACGGAGATCGTGAAGCATCCTCTATCGGATGAAAGCGCCATCGATTCCTACACCCCGCCCGATCCTTCCAGACCGGAGCTTTATGCGGAATCGGAACGGGTCGTAAAGACCTTCGGTGACGAGTACTGGATCGTAGGAGTCACAGTTACCACCATATTCGAGACGGCATGGGCGCTGCGGGGTCTGGATACGTTGCTCATGGACTTCGCGCTCGCACCGGAGATTGCGCATCGCGTCTTGGATATTCCGTTCCGCTATCACCTTACGGCAGCGAAGAAGCTTGTCGCCTTGGGTGTGGACATGATGTGGATCGGAGATGACGTCGGGACGCAGAACGGCATGCTCATATCGCCCGATACATGGAGAACATTCCTGAAACCGCGGCTTGCGGAATTCATTTCCGAGTTGAAAACCCTCAATCCTGCGGTGAAAGTGGCATACCATTCGGACGGCGCCATATATCCCATCATCCCCGAACTCATAGAGATAGGGCTGGATGTTCTCAATCCGGTTCAACCGGCATGCATGGACCCTGAAGCGTTGAAAAGGGAATACGGGAAAAAACTCTGCTTCTGGGGTTCCATAGACGAGCAGTATACCCTTCCCTTCGGTTCTCCTTCCGAGGTGAAAACGGAGGTACTTAAGCGGCTCCGCACCATAGGCAAGAACGGCGGCCTCATCATAGGCCCTACCCACCATGTGCAGCCGCTCGAAAATTTCTGGACGATGATCGACACAATCAAGGAGACGCAGTATAGTGCTCTGTAAATACTGTTTTTTCAAACAGCAAACAAACGGTTGTTGATGCATGCAGGATAAGTTGGATAAAAAATCGCCGATACCCCTTCACAAACAAGTGAGGGATTATTTGCTCAATTACATAAAGACCCATAACGGACAGGATATGCTTCCGCCGGAACTCGAAATAAGCAGGCGCTTCGGAATAAGCAGAGCTACCGTGCGCATAGCGATTCAGGATCTCGTCAAAGAAGGGCTGCTGAAACGGGTACCGGGCAAAGGCACCTTCATTCAGGGCAAAGAGCAGACGCTCCTTTTCGCCACATGGCTCTCTCAGGAACGACCGTTCGACACCGCTGTCGCATATCTTGTGAAAAAATTTATGAGCGAATCCTCGGGAGCGAAGATCGATCCGATCGGTATTCCGTATGAAAGCATAGAGCATCAGCTCATGGTCATGGCCGCAGGAGGAAAAGCTCCGGATATCGCGACGCTTCTCTGTCCCTGGATACCCATATTCGGCAACCTCGACGCCCTGTACCCCCTCGACGAAATGTATACGGAAGATGTACGGAAACGGCTCTTCCCTCAGACTATAGAGGCCGTAAGCTTCAAGGATAACATTTATGGTTTCAACTGGATCAACGGGCCGCAGATACTCTACTATAACAAGAATATACTCGCGGAGTACCTGGGTTCCGAGCAAGTGAGTCTCGAATACTACGATGAGTTTCTGGAACTTTCCGCTAGATTACACGAAAAATCGAAGGGCAAGGTGGAACCTTTGTCGATAGCCATACTCGACGATGAAATATTTTTCATATTCTCCATTTACCACTTTCTGCTCGCGTTCGGCGGAGGCATAATCAATACAGAAGGGGAAATCGTATTCAACTCTGAGGCGAACATCAAGGCGTACCGGTGGCTAAAAAATTTCATGGCGAAATCCCACACCACTCCCACGGACGATTTCAGGAAGAACAGGGAACTGTTTGCGCACAACAAGATCGCATTCTATATAGACGGGCCATGGCTCAAAACCATCATCGCGGCATCCAACCCCGCCTATGCCGAAAGTATGGATGCGATCGGTTATACCCTCATACCCAAGATGCCGGGGAATCCTTCGCGGTCCATTCTTCTGAACCATGTGCTTTCCGTGTTCAGGCAATGCAAGAACAAAGAACTCGCTATGGAATTCATCCGGTATATGACGCTGAACAAAGAGGTGGCTGAATACTACTACAAAACAACGGGTCAGCTCCCGGTTATGACCGATGAACTCGAGAACAACCCGGTGTACGACGACGAGTTCGGCAGAGTGCTCCGTTCGCAGATGATCCATGCAGTCTCCATTCCCGCGTCGAAACCGGCTTTCATGCTCTCCGTCACGTTCTGCGCAAAGGCTTCGCGGGAAATACTCCTCGGGGATTCTGATATACCGTCAACGCTGAATGCCTACGCGGATATCATAAAAGAAATATACAACAGATAACCTTCCGACGATCCACTCCGCAGCACTGCGAACTGGAGAAGCAATGTTTCTCGGCACAGACGGTATTTTCCCTTGCTTGTTCCCACGCTTCTGGTCAAAAGCACGCAACGACACTTGACGTATCGCGGTTGACGGATTTCAATAGGGATATGGAGGCTCTAAAACCAATCCTCCGCTCCGTACGGCTTTTCCTGCTGGTGTGCCACATTTCATCAATCGCATATGCTCAAGATATGCCTGAAGGTCAGGTAGGGATAGAAGTCTTCACTCTGCCCG
>CAZWAS010000052.1:3838-19958 GCA_964631915.1 uncultured Spirochaetales bacterium
GAGGCGCCTCTCGTCATCGACGATTTTGTTCAGAGTATTCAGGTATCAAACCGGTTGGAGTACTTTTTCGATTACAGCCGCACCATGACCCTTGAGGATGTAAAAGAATCGCACAGCTTTAAACCCACGGAAGGCCGTACGAACTGGGGGCATATCAATGCCGTGTGCTGGTTCAGGTTCGATTTTACCGCGGGAGTCTCCCGGCCCAAAGAGTATGTTTTCGAGGTGATTCTTTCAAATTTCCGCTTATGGGTAAGGCCGGAGGAGCGGACCACGGTTTTTCTCCGTCTGGATTACTCAACCGGCATAACTTCACCTGCGAAGCTGTATACGCCCAATTTGTACCGTCAACGCTTTACCGTGAAAATACTCCTCGATTCCATCGTGTACGGCCTCATGTTCGGCATGCTCGTCTACAATCTGTTCCTATTTCTCTCTGTCCAACGCATCGTATATCTCTACTATGTCCTTTATACGTTGATGTTTCTCACCCATATTTTCCTGAGGGAAAATTATCTGCTTTATCACGAAACTTCATTTCCTTTGAGGGATTATCATTTTTCCATGCCGATTTTCATATTCGCATCGTTATTCACAGGGGAATTCCTCGATATCAGGAAAAGATTCTCTTTTCTTTCGACGATTCTGTATGCATTTGCGGCGGCGGCATTCGTTCTGTGGATCATGTCCCTGACGCGATTGGTTCCCGGTATCGTGCAGAATATCAGCAGCTATTATCAAATGCTCGCGGTTCCGCTGGTGTTGATCGCTGGGACAGCAGTTCTCTGCAAAAAAAACTTGAACGGCCTCTGGTTCATCATATCGTGGCTGCCCTTGGTAACAGCCAACCTTTTGCTCCAATTCGATCAGTTGGGCGTCATACAACCGAACAGCGGCTTTTTTGAATATATCCAGCGCTACGGCTTCTATCATGCCGCTGCGTTTCAATCCGTCACGCTCTCCCTTGCCCTCGGCGGCGAATTGAACCGACTTACTAAAGACAAAGAACGCGCGGAAAAGGAACAAGAAAAATACAAAGAAATCGACCGCATCAAGACGGACCTATTGGCAAATGTATCCCATGAATTCAGGACACCGCTCACATTGATACTGGGAACAACGGAATCGATCATCCAGGGACGTTACGGCGTATCGCTTCCGATCGGACATCCTGTTTTGAATGTCGTCCGCCGCAACGGGGCAAAACTGTTGCGTATGGTCGACAATCTGCTCTCTCTGGCGCGCCTGGAAGGGAAAAAATGGACCACTCGGAATCAGCTCCTGGACCTTTCGGCTCTTCTGCCTTTCTACCTGTCCGAATGGGAATCGATTGCGGACAAGAAGAAATTGACGATGACGTTCGAACAGAAGAACGAAGGCCGTATCCTGGCTCTGCTCGACCAGGAACTCCTGGAAACGATCGTTTTCAACCTTGTATCGAACGCGGTGAAATTCACGCCGGAAGGAGGAGCGATTTCCATAGTTCTGGAATCGATCGACGATTCAGCTGTTTTCACCATCCGGGATACGGGCTGCGGAATGGAAGAACAGGAAAAACAAGCAGCCTTCTCACGCTTCTATCGGAGTTCGAGATCGACCTACAGAAAAGAGGAGGGAACCGGCATCGGTCTGTCCCTCGTGAAGGAAGCAATCACACTGATGAAGGGAAGCATTGCGATCGAAACCACCCCCTCCGCAGGCACTTCCGTCCGAGTGGCAGTGCCGGCCTTTCGTTCCAGCGGAGACATGGCCGCCGAGCCGCCCCCGCAACAGGGGATCTGGGAACGCGACATTCAGGCATTCGGTCCTTCCATCTCCGGTTTCCCTTCGGATGACTGCACAACGCCTGCGGATGGGAAACCGCGGATACTCATAGTAGAGGACAACGAAGACCTCTGCGGATACCTGTACGACATACTCGGCCGCGAATTCCGCGTCATATGCGCTGGCAATGGAGAGAAGGCACTTCGTATCATGAACGAGAAGCCGCCGTTCGACTGTATCGTATCGGATTTGATGATGCCCGTCATGGACGGGCAGAGCCTCCTGCAACACATAAGGACCCGCGAAGAATGGAAAGGCATACCTTTCGTTTTTCTGTCCGCCCGTGCGGATCGGCACGACAAAATAGAGCTTCTCGGTTCAGGTGCCATCGATTACATCGACAAACCATTCTCTCCCGATGAACTCCTCTATAAGATACACAGCATTGTGCGCAGAGATGCGTCCATAAAACAACAGTTTCAGAGCCGTTTGAAAGAGAAAATACTGAAGGTACTGGACGATCCCGAGACGTTTCAAAGCGATACACCCCCATCCGTTGTGAAACATCGCCTGCTCTGGCTGAAACAACATGTGACGGAACGGGATATCCGTATTATAGAGCTCGTGCTGCAAGGCGCGCGGGATAAAGAAATAGCCGGCGCTCTCGGAGTAGCAACGAGCACCGTATCCAATACGTTGAGCCGGATTTACAAAAAATTGAAGGTTTCAAGTCGGACGGAATTGATCGTTTTGCTCAACAGCGGCATGCGTACGGATACGGAGGTCGAGGACGAGTAGAAATCTCTATACAAGAGGTATGATTTTACCTCTTCTTCGTTCTTTGCATGTTCCAGTAGTATCGTAAAGGCGGAGCAGCCGATGCATATCGGATATCGAAAATCGCCGCAAATGAAGGAGGAAAGCGTATGCGGTATGTGTTCAGAACATCAACATGTTGGAATATTATTATCCTCGGTGCGGTTGCTGCAATCCTCATGGGTTGCGCAACAGCACCCAAACGATCCTACGTCCAGTCAGCCGGCATCAATCAGATAAGGTGGGGGATATCGCAGGAGGAAGTGAAAAAAGAGTTGAACGCCCTAAAAAGGAACTACGAAATGCCCGATGCCGACTCGATCAGACAAAAAAACGAATACTTAAGCGAAGCGGCCCAAATACAGTATAGGGCGACGGGGATAAAGTTTCCTGGTCAAGAAGAAGAATTTATTTATTATTTCCATAATGGTAAATTATACGCCGTTGTGATCGATTTCAACTCTACGATGTTCTCCACCGCTCCCGAATCAAAATTCGTATTCAACAGAGGTATGTACGTCATAGAAGAATATAAAAAGACCATAGGCACACCTTCATCCGAAAAAACTCTTTCATACAACGGGAGCACGGGAACAGCGGCGGCCGTGTGGAACAATCCGAAAACAAACGTGTATGCGGAGGTAAGGGCGTCGATAGTGAAATCTTCAAGCGCTCAAGTCAGCGATTACACCCGGTGCAAAGAGATATATATCAATCTCGAGTATGCTCCTGCGGCAGTCAAGAACGATCCGCAGAAGTGGAGCGACAATCAATCGCATCGTTGATCCGAGCTTGCAAATAACGGAAGACGCGATCGGACACACTTTCCTTTTCGGCAGATCAATCATATAATAACGACAAAAGGAGAACATGCCATGCGAAAGAAAGCGATACTCATCCCAGCGTTGGTATCTTTCTTGATCAGTGAGACTGGACTGTTTGCAGGCCCTATCACAAAGTACGGTTATATCGACAAAACGGGAACCGTCGTGATCGAGGCACAGTACGACGATGCGAAGGATTTCAAGGAAGGGTTGGCTCCTGTGCGGAAGGCAGGTTATTGGGGGTTCATAGATAAGAAAGGAAACACGGTGATCGAGTTAAAATACGGACGAGCCTTCCCTTTCTCGGGTGGGCTCGCTTTGGTAGAAAAGGGAGGGAAATACGGCTATATCGACAAAAAAGGGATTATAGTTATAGAGCCACAGTATTCTGCAGCCCTGAGTTTTTCCGAAGGGCTCGCATACGTGAAAAAACCCGGCATGGCTGCATTCATCGACAAGACGGGAAAGGTAGCGATCGATGCGAATCTTTTTCTCAACGCAGGCGGTTTCTCCGAAGGTCTGGCTCCACTGGAAGAGTTGGATACCATGAGCACGAGACCGAGAACGCTGTACGGGTTCATAGACACGAAGGGAAGAATAGCGATACAACCGCAATTCAGCTTCGTCAAGAATTTCTCCGAAGGGCTCGCGCCTTTCAGCGAGGGCTTTTCATACGGGTTCATCGATAAGACGGGGAAAAGAGTCATAGAACCGAAGTATGCCGATGCAAATCCTTTCTCCGAAGGGCTTGCGGCTGTATATGATGGCGGATGGGGGTTCATCGATAAGGCCGGCAATTATGTCATTCTACCGCAACCAGATTTTTCGGTGCCGGGGAATTTTTCTGAAGGGCTCGCGCGCATCATAAAGAAAGGCGGCGGATGTGGATTCATAGACAGGAGCGGCAAATTCGTCATCGAACTGCAGTTTAAAGGCGCAGGGGATTTTTCCGAGGGGCTCGCGCTTTTCTATAATCCGACGGAGTGAGCGGAAAGCCGCCTTTTTTTCTTCGTTGATGGGAGAAAAATCCGATCAATACAACCAGCTCCCGTATGCGGGGATATGTTTCATGTCTTCGTAGAGCCACACCATGCGGTCGAGGTACCAGCTTTTTCCTAGATATGCCAAAGCAATACCTAATACCGCAGGCCATACGGATAACACAATTATAGCATAGATAGCTAAGGTCATGCCGATAAAGGACACTAGATTCAAAATATTCGGCATAATTCTGTGATGCCGCGGAACTTCGATTGTCTTACGGTTCGCCCATACCCGTTCTCCCAGAACGGATTTTGAAGCCCAATTGTCGGTGGATTGCGGTCTTTTAAAGAAAATGGGGTTGAAAAACATCAAGCGACAGTGCAGCAGGAATTGCCGCAAACCAACCGACCCAGACTCTGCTCCAGAAAGACAGCACAATGAGAGGAAGTACGGAATATCGGGTTCCAACGCTCCAGGGATTTGCATGCCTCATCCAGTTCGTCTCGGTAAGGTTGAAGATTTTCCCTATCTTTTTTTCTATAGTCATGAGTTTCCTCCTTCAAGTTCATCCGATTCAAAGGTACTCCATATTATAAAGATTATCAAGTATTTTGCTATTATTTATTTAAAATATTGCATTGATCATGCTAATGATGATAGTATAAATTTTATGAACGGCTACGAGCAGCGAAAACAGCAATCCAAGGGAAAAATAATAGCGGCAGCACTGGAATTGTTTGCTAAAAACGGCATCCGCAAAGTTAGTATTACAGAGATTGCAGAAAAATCAGGCGTGAATCCCGTAACGATCTACAACCGTTTCGGCACCAAAAAGGATCTGGTCCGCTCTTCGATCGAAGAACTGATCAAAACTCATTGGAACGCCATCCGCCAGATTCTGGAAAGCGATCAACCCTTCACGGTAAAAGTCAAACGAATCGTATCCGCCAAGCTGGGGGCATTGATAGCCTATAACAGTGAATTGCTGCAGTCTGCGATCGCTTTCGACCGGGATATCATGGCAATGGTCGAATCCTATTTCAAAAACGAGGCGAACCCTTTGATAGAAAAACTCATTTCGGACGGCCAGCAGGAGGGAACAGTCAGAAAAGACGTATCAAAGGAAACGCTTCGGTTGTATATTACTGTGCTTATGGAATTTGCCCGTACCAATCCACACCTTTTTTCAGGGGAAGACCGTGCATCTCAGACGACAAAAGAAATATGGAGTCTATTCTTGCACGGCATAATCGCCCGGGATTCAGGCGATAGAGGCCCATCCAGTCGGCGGTAAACACACATCCAGCCTCCGTGCTCCTGCCAAAGAATCGCCGTCCTGAAAAAGGATTGTACAATAGGCAAGTTTACAATAGACTACGGAGAACCTACGGATATACTTGGGGAAAAGTGCGGCACGACGATGAATTGCAGCAACATCGTGGGTAATGCGGAAAAGGAACCATGCTGCTGATAGTTTTTTCCATCATCATACAATTCTTCGCCGCATTCTATGCCATCCGGCTTACCAAAAAGACCGGAAAAATCTATGCATGGCTGTTCATCTCTCTGGCGCTCTTCCTTATGGGCATTCGCCGAATCATCCCGCTTTACCATCTGGTCATGCAGCCCGATTTCACCATCGACTATCCGATGGAAGTTATTGGATTGGTTTTATCCGTTTCAATGTTGATCGGAGTTATCGGCATCGGCAAAATTTTTATCGAACGAAAATCGAATCAACAGAGAATACAGGCATTATTAGAAGAAAAAGAAATTCTCCTGCGGGAGGTTCACCATAGAATAAAGAACAACATGGTTACCGTCGGATCGCTGTTAAGACTTCAGTCCGAATACATACAAAACGATTCCGCCAAATCCGCACTGCGTGATGCGCAAAACCGTATTGAAAGTATGCTTCTCTTGTATGACAAAATATACCGTACCGCATCGTTCCACGATATCTCGACCACTGAATATCTCTCAAGCCTGATCGATGAAATTGTACACACAACGACAACCAAAACGAGAATTCGAATCGTGAAAGACATCGAAAACTTCAAGATTGGGGTACGAGAAATGTATTATATCGGCATTATTCTTAACGAGATCATCACGAACTGCTTGAAACACGCTTTCATACAGCAGGAATCGGGGTTGATCCACATATCAATCAACAAGAGGACCGATCAGGCGTTCTTTTCGGTAAAAGACAACGGTATAGGGATGACGGATGCACAACACACGGAGGATTTTCATGGCTTCGGGATGCTTTTGATACAATCGCTTATTGAGCAATTGCACGGGACTTTACACGTAGCACACGATAACGGCACAACGATCAATTTCAGTGTTGGATTGGATGACACGGCAGGAGGATATAATGGCTGAACATGACGTTTCGGATTTATTGATATCCCCCGGTCCGTTTGCGCCCTAGAAGGAGAATCTATTGCTTTACAGACGATTTGTGGCTCTCCGAGACATCGATGCGATATGTGCGAACAAAATGGTGAAAAAATCGAATACCAACCGAATATCGCAGGGGAGATTGCAGAACATATTCAAACCCTACGGAAACTCCCTATGCTCATAGAGACGTCGGAAAATCGAACGTATGATGCAGCCTTGTATAAACGTCATGTTTTCCCTCTGCACCGCAGAATAGTCAGAGAAGGGCCGCCGAGCAGCGGCCCTTCTCTGTATGCGTAGCGGACAAACGGGATCGCAGACGATTATCATCAATCATAAAGCAGTTGGGCGATATCGGGCTGAGCCATATTGGTGGAATCGTAGAATTTGGCACCGGTGTCGACATCCGCCACCGTTTGGCCTTTCACTGCCTGCACCGCCAGCTCGACGGCTTTAAATCCGATGTTGTACGGATCCTGCGTGATCGCACCAAAAAAGTACTTGTTCTGTACAGCGGCTTTCTGAGCTTTCCCCGCATCGAACCCTATGACGATGAGGCCGGGATACTGGAGTGGAAGGGCGCTGCCGTCGTTGGATGCCGCGAGAGTCGCCCGAGCCGTTCCTTCGTTGGAGCAGAAAATACCGAGGATATTATCGGATTTGACGCGGTTCAAGATCGCGACAGCCGTGTTCGTGGCATCCGTATCCTTCGGCGACGCTGGTACCTGTACGTCGATGATGACGGCTTTGCCTCCAGTCGGTGTGTCGGGAGCGATGTAAGCCGGGTTGCCCTGCACTCTGATATCGTTTTTCGTGAGGCTTGTCTTGGTGGTGATCAACTTGATCATCTGGTCGCGGAAGCCTTTACCGCGGTCCGTCACCGACTGGCTGGTTGCGTCTTGGTTGAAATCGACGATTACAACCGGATTCGACGGGCTTGCGGCAGCGATCTTATCCTTGATCGCGTCGAACATACGATCTGCAGCCAGGCCCGCCGCAGCATAGCTGTTGGTAGCTGCTGTCGCGTATATTGCTCCTTTCGGCGCATTGGGAACTCCGGAGTCAAATCCGATTATCGGTATTTTCCTCTGAATAGCTTGATTCAGTTGGTCCATGACCGAGTTCGTATCGAGTGCTGCAAGGCAGACCGCAGCAGGATTCTTCGCCATAGCGTTCACCAGCATCTGCACCTGAGGCTGAATATCCGCTTCGGTCGGCGGGCCTTCGAAGGTGATATCTACACCATACTGCGTGGCCGCAGCTTCCGCTCCTTTTTTGACCGTTTGCCAGAACTGATGTTGAAATCCCTTGGAAATAACTGGAATGTACAGCTTTCCTGCCTTAGTCGCAGCCTGAGTCCCTCCGCTTTCTTTCGTGCCGCCTGCGAATGCTGGAAGCACCAAGACGACGATCAGCATCGCTGCGATCAACACTCCCTTTCGTCTGAACATACTCATAAAAACCTCCTCTATAAAATTCCCCTGACATATCCTTCAGGTTTTTCCGATTCGATAATTCCCCCCCTTTATTACGATGTTTCGCTATTTCTGAAGGGTGGACTGCCTGCGCTTCAGCATCTCGGCGAACTCATGGTCGGCCGCCTTTTCTTCCGCGCGTATCCGAGCCTGTTCCGCCTTCTCTTCCATCTTCATCTTCGCGAATGTGGTTTTCATTTCTGCCTGAGCGGCAGAGATTTTTTTCTGAAGCTCCGCAGCCTCGCCGCTTCTTCCAGCCGACCGCAATGAGGACAGCTCCTGTTTCATGGCCGCTATGGTCTGCGTCATCGATGTTTTATAGCGATCGGCAGGCGTCTCGATCCGCACTTCGGTCGCTTTCCGATTGCGGTACATATCGAGAAGCACAGCACCGATAACGATGACCCCCGTAAAAAAGGTCTGCCAATGCGCCTCGAGGTTCAATGCCGGCAAGCCCGTGGCAAGAACCGACATGATGAACACACCGATTATCGTTCCCCATATCGTCCCAATCCCTCCGGACAGGGATGTTCCTCCGATGACCGCAGCCGCTATTGCGTATAACTCGTATCCCTGGCCTTGGGCGGGCAGCACCGTGGTGTAGATTGCAGCGTATGAAATGCCGCCTATACCGGCCGTACCGCCTGTGATGAGGTACACCATCAGCTGCCATTTCTTGACATCGACTCCCGACAAGCGCGCAGCCTCCATGTTGCTGCCTATGGCGTAGGTGTAGCGGCCTAGTTTCGTATTGGAAAGGAGCAAATGACAGAGCACCGCCACGACCGCGAGCAGGAACGCGCCCGTAGGAATCGCGCCACCCTGCGGATTGAGATAGAGAAAGATGTTTTTGAACCATCCTCCCGGCTGACCGCGAATGGGAAAAGTGGCGCTGGACACATTGGACACAATGGAGCCGATGCCCATGGATATCATCATAGTGCCGAGCGTCACGATGAACGGGGGCATCCTGAGTCTGGAAACCATGAGTCCGTTGAAGGCACCGAAGGCGAGGCCTACGAGGATGATGAGGATGAGGGAAGGAACCATGGGGAACCCCAGTTTGAGCGCCGTACCGCCGATGATGGCAGCGGCCATCATGACGGTGCCTACGGAGAGGTCGATTCCGCCGCTGATGATCACGAAGGTGACGCCCATGGAGATGAACCCGATATAATAGGCCGCATTGATGATATTGACCAGCGTTGGATAGGAAAAGTAATTGCGGCCGAATATTCCGAAGAAGACGTAGAGAATGATCAATGCAGCTGGAGCGAGGATCCATTTCAGACCTCGTTCTTTGAACCGCTGCATCCGGTTCGCTTCGATACTCACATCCGTCATGTTTTCAACTCCCCGCAAGGATTTTCTGATGCCCCATAGTGGCATACTCCATAATCGCTTTCTGATTCGCCTTTTCGATCGGAAGCTCGCCAGTGATTCTGCCTTCGCACATAACGATGATCCGATCGCTCATGCGCAGAATCTCCGGCAGTTCGGAAGAGATCATGATAATGGATTTTCCCTCCCGGACAAGTTCGTTCATCAGCGTGTATATTTCGCTTTTCGCCCCTACATCGATTCCGCGCGTCGGCTCGTCGAAGACGAGAATATCGCAGTTGCGTATGAGCCACTTTGCGATAACAACCTTCTGCTGGTTGCCTCCGGAAAGGTTCCGCAGGAGCTGTTCGAGAGAAGGTGTCTTGATGTCGAGCCTGTCTATGTATTCCCGGCCGACCTGTCGCACTTTTTTTGCAAGAACAAACAGTCCCCGCGTAAAGCGGTCATAGGTAGCCATGACCAGATTATCCTTCACGTTGAGATTTACTGCCAACCCGAACCTCTTGCGGTCCTCGGATAAGTATCCTATACCGTGGGCAACCGCATCCTGCGGCGAACGTATCACCACGCGCCGCCCTTGTATCTCGATCGTTCCGCTTTGCACCTCGTCGGCGCCGAAAACAGCCCGAGCGGTTTCAGTCCTTCCGGAACCGATCAGACCGGAGAATCCGAGGATCTCTCCTTCGCGCAGCTCGAAACTGACATCGCGCACCAGTTTGCCCGCGTTCAGTTTCGTCACTTTCAGAACCACGGGGGCATCGGATGCCACATTGCTTTTCGATTTGGGCTTTTCATAGATGACGCGGCCGACCATCATGTTGATGATCTGTTCTTTCGTGACTTCCGAAGTTTTCTTTGTATCCACCCGCTCGCCGTCCCGAAGAACTGTAACCCGATCCGCTATCTGATGGATTTCATCCAAGCGATGGGAAATATGGACCATGCCCACACCAGAGGCTGCCAGATCGCGCATAATGGCGAAAAGCTCCGTTATTTCCGCATCCGTCAGCGCTGCGGTCGGTTCGTCCAAAATAAGTATCTTCAAGCTATGAGAAACAGCCTTGGCGATTTCCACCATTTGCTGTTTTCCGACCGTCAGGCGGGAAAGCTGCTCCGTTGGATCGATATTCATCTTCAACCGCTTGAACAGCTCCTCGGCGCGGCGGTTCTGTTCCCGTTTGTCGAGCAACAAACCACCTAGCCGGGTGGATTCCCTGCCTATGAAAATATTCTGAGCAACGGTAAGATGCTCCATCATATTCAATTCCTGATGGATGATTCCTATCCCCATATCCATCGCGTGTTTCGGATTCCGCGGATTGACCAGATGATCAAGATAGCGAATTTCACCTGAATCTTTTTGATTGATGCCGACAAGTACCTTCATTAGCGTCGATTTACCTGCGCCGTTCTCTCCGACGAGCGCATGGATCTCTCCTTCATTCAGGTCGAAATCCACCTGTCGCAGCGCATGCACGCCCGTGAAATACTTATCGATTTTCCGCATCGAAAGTATGTTGGTTGCAGCCATCGTGCCTCTCGCCGTATAGTATAAAGGGAAACGACGGTTTCAAAAAATCGACGATTTTCCGATGTGTGTGCGTTTTTTTCCGAAACAGCTGCCGCGTTATTCGGAGGAGCCGGAAGTAAAGGGGAATAGTATTTCCTGATAACCACGCAAAAACATTTTCTCCGCTGTCACGAGAAGCGATCCGGTATCGATGTTCTTGGGAACGCGATGCCCGTTGAGGTGTTCCCACGCGGTTTTGACTGAAAGATACCCCATATCGAAAGGCCGTTGCACCACGGTTGCCTTGATCACTCCCTGTTCGAGAAAGGCGAGTTCCTCCGGCGCGTTGTCGAATCCCACGACGACAACGCGATCCTTCGAACCGGTTTCGACGATCGCGTCCGCAACGCCGAGGGTCACCGTTTCGTTCAGAGCGACGATCGCTCCGATTTCCGGACGCACCAGCAGTTCGAGAGAAACGTTCCGCGCCTTCCCGCGGTCCACATCGCAGTACCAGGTACCGACTATATCGATTCCAGCCAAAGCTTCCCGTACCCCGGCTTCCCGTTCTATGCCGGTAGCGGTTTCCCGTAAATGGCTTACTATGGCGACTTTTTTCCCCGGACGCTCGGCGAGCAGCCTGCGCGCCTCATCCCCCGCCTTACGGCCTGCCTCCACATTGTTGGTTGCGATGAAGCAGACTGGTACCTCTGAATCCACTCCCGAGTCGAGCGTGACGACAGGAATGCCGAGAGATGAAGCGCGTGCAACCGGCTCGGCGAGCCGTTTGTAATCGGCTGCTGCGAGAATGATTATCGGAGGTTTAGCGTCTATGATATCGTTAAGAATTTCTATCTGCTTCTCTATATCCCGTTCAAAGGGAGGGCCGTACAGTTTAACGGGAACTCCGAACTCTCTGGATGCCTCCTGCATTCCGTCCGCCACTACGGTCCAAAAATCGATCGGTTGAACCTTGGATTTGACCACAGCAGGAATCGCGATATTGAGCGAAACACCGGCAGGGGCTTTCTGTTGGGAAAACGCGAGCAACGCCCCGAAAAGTGCGGCTGCGGCAGCGAGGCTCAGGAGCCAAATAGTCCAGTTCTTCATGCTGGTTCCTCGAGCACAAGGGGAAGAAAACAGGTGATCCTCGTACCTTGTCCGGGACGGCTGGAAACCTGAAGGCCGTATTCCTTTCCGAAATACAGCTTGATCCTCTCATGGACATTGCGCACCCCCAAGCCTTGCCGCGTCATACCCACAGGAGTTTCTTCTCGCGCATCCAAACTCTCGAGCAGTCGGTTCAATTCGACAACGTCCATGCCCGTTCCATTGTCCTGCACCCAGACGAGCAGATGGTCGTTTTCCACATGGGCACCTATTTCTATCAAGCCCGTGTATGTGAGACTGCGGATGCCATGGTAAATAGCATTTTCCACAAGAGGCTGAAGCATTATTTTCAAAACGGTGTGTTCCAGCAACGAATCCGGAATGTCTATCGTGTACGAAAATCTATCTCCGTAACGCATTTTCTGGATGGTGAGATAACTGCGCACATGGTCCGCCTCGTCACGCAGAGGAATACGCTCAAGCCCACGGCTTATGCTTATGCGGAAAAGGCGAGCCAAAGCTGATGTCATTTCCACGACTTCGGCACTCCGATTCATTTCCGCCATCCATACGATCGAATCCAGCGTATTGTACAGAAAATGCGGATTTATCTGCGCCTGCAGAGCCTTAAGATCGCTCATCCGCTTCTGTTCCTGTTCCTTGATATTCGCTGCGATAAGAGCACGGATACGACCGACCATCAGATCGTATTCCTTGGCCAGCTCGCGTATCTCGTCGCTCGCCTTGAGGTCTCCTGCCTCCCTGAACTCGCCCGTTTCGACGCTGCGCATGACACTCTGAAGCTGATACAGCGGTCGCGTTATGCCTTTGGATATGAAGTTGGTGATAGCCCCAAGCACTAAAAAAACTACGACGCCGATAACCGCATAGGTGAAGCGAACATAACCCCAGCCGGATACGGCGTCGGTACCGTAGGAAACGCTTGCGACCAGCCAGCCTGTGTACAGCGATCGCGCGATCATATAATGCCGGTCGCCGTCCTCGAAAACCGAATACGAATTACCCCGCGGACCCGGTATCAAGCCCATGATCGGTTCGCTTTTGATGCCGCTGTATACTAGCTGCTGAGCCGGGTGAAACACGTATCTGCCTTGGTCGTCGATGACGAAGGTGTAGCCATTCGTACCAACTATGAGGGATTCGCAGAGTTCGCGGATTCTGTTGAATTTCAGATCCACGAGAAGTACGCCAAGGGAATGCAGATTCTCGTCGAACAATTCCCTGCTTAGGGATACCACCCAGGAATATTTGCCTGCATACAAGTTCTGCACATAGGAACCGGATACAACCGTTTTACCGTATGCGGCCAACGTTTCCGTATACCAGGGGCTGTGTCGGTAATCAGACCAGGGAGACAGCTTCGCTTTTGGGTCGCTTCCGACCGCCTTCCCATCGTTCCGCAGGATCAGTATGGAGGAGATATCTTCTCGCACTCGGATATAATCGGAAAGGCGCTGCTGAATCCGCTGCGCATAACCGTCGCCCTCTGCGGAGGAACCCCGTAGATAATTGCCGACCTCGGAATCGGATGCGACGACACCCGATATGCGTTCCATACCTGCAATATACGCATCGATACCGTCCACAAGCTGGCCGAGCAGGATTTTTTTCGTCTCGATCGACGCATCGCTCACCGCTGACACGGTGAATCTGAAGGAGACGATCTGCATACCGAGGATGGTCGCGAAGAAAATAACCGTGAAGAAAAGATAGAACCGGGATTCCAGCGTACCGAACCGAGATATGCCCCGCAAGATCATCGCTCCACCTCACCACCGGAGGCCCGGAACTCCGAACTCGTCATACCGGTCACTTTTCGGAATACGTGGGTGAAATACCGGGGATCGCTGTATCCGATTCGGTCCGCTATCTCGTAGGTCAAGAGATCCGTAGTGCTCAATAACCGTTTTGCTTCTTTTATGCGGCGGTCTGTCAGATACTCCACAAAGGTCATGCCTGTGCCGTCCTTGAATAAAGAACTGAACTGGCTCACCGATAAGAACACCTCGTCGCAGACGTCCTGCAAGCAGAACCGCGGATCTGCGAACCGTTCTTCGATTACCTGTTTCGCACGTTCGATCCGGCGCGCTATGGCACTGTGTTTCCGTATCGAAATGAAATCAGCGATCTTTGTCATAATCGAACGGAAGTACTCTCTGGCATCCGGCAATGACAAGGGAACCGGTTCGTTGAGGCGGTTCAAAATGTCGTTCAGCCGTTCATCGTCGACTCCACGTTCCATATCGTCGGCAAAATCGTAGAGCATGAACTGAAGCCTGGAAAGGAATGCCTGTGCAGCGCCCGGCGTCAGGAAACGGTCCTCTATTTCGGAAAAAACACCGTCTATGACCTCCATCACCTTCTGGGAGCTCGCATTCCGTAGCGATTCCGTGAGCCTTCGGGCCAGATTCCTCGATTCCGAGAATGGAAGTGCACTTCTGTTTTCGACCTGGCGAATCGACATCACTTTCGGGATTCCGAGCAACCGAAGATGCTCCAAGGTTCTGTGTGCTGCGCTGTAAGATCTGGAGAGCTTTGCAGGAGAGGGGACCGCTTCGCCTACTGCGATCGACACCGGAGCCGAAGCAAGCCGTGTGGATTCGCGGAGTATACGCCGTGCGATGTCCATCGCCTTTTCTTCGAGGATGTCGCGGCCCGAACCCTGAATGAGGAGTACGAGATTTTCTTCCCGATTAAAGAAAACCTCGTCCGCTTCTCCCAGAAGAACCCGGGCCGATTCGGTAAGCGTGATTTTGGCCATCTCGTCCCAGATCAAAGGGATGTGGATGACAACGGTCAAGTACCACCCGTTCCGGTCCTGCCACTGGAGATACGCAGCCCTTCTGGCAACTTCGGCAGGCGGAAGCTGTCCCGAAACGAGGCGGTAGAGAAACCGCTCCTTCAGGAGCGGCAGGCTCTCCTCCAGTTTGGAAAGGAGGGCTTGCTGTTCCTCTTTCTTCGCAACACGCCTGTCCAGCTCCGTTTTCACCCGTTCGAGCACAGCGTTGAGCTCGGCGGCCGTGATCGGTTTGAGGAGCAGTTCCATAACCTGATATTTCAACGCCTCCTGCGCATACTCGAATTCGTCGTACCCTGTGAGGAGAAGAATGATGATATCGGGGAATCGTCGCGATAATTCTCGGCTCAATGCGAGGCCGTCCATAAGAGGCATGCAGATGTCGGACAGAACGATATCGTTGCCACCGCGTTCCACTGCGGTCAACGCTTCGCATCCGTTCTGACAGAGGGCTGCAAGCTCAAAGCCGTTTTTTCCCCACTCGAGCTTGGTGGAAACACCTTCGCGCACTATCGATTCGTCATCCGCAAATACAAGACGGTACACGGCTTTAACCCTGTATCAAAACCGATACTAACTGTCAACTGATAGCACACCAATACTAGCCTGAGTCCATGCGGTTGTCAAGCTTGGACTAGAGAGCATACCATATTGGGAAAGCGACGTAGAGAAAAACTGTTTCCCGCATTAGCCAGAAAAAAGAGAATAAGACGACGAAGCAGATCAATATCTCGCACCTTGTTGCGCTGTGTAATGTCCTTCAGAATGACAGAATCATACATATTTGTATCGCCATGATCACAGTATCTATTGATTAGTGCCGTGTGTAGACATGCCGCATTACATGGCCATCACTTCCTGGGTGGATTTCTACGTATCATCAAACGCAGTCTTACTGCAAGGAGTGTGCTTGTAACAATCTCATGGCGATTCCTCCGTTCAAGTTTTTTGTGTATGATCCTACTCCGAACCGCAACGTATGTTCCAGTGCGCCGTTCTCCCATGGAGCGTGGCGAACCGGGCGTCGAAACGGATGCGGCTCTGGGCAACAACCGGAGAACGGCTATTC
>CAZWAS010000052.1:19979-25799 GCA_964631915.1 uncultured Spirochaetales bacterium
GAGGCTATGGCATGAATCGCTCATACCGATACTGCCCAGGCAGCAGCTTCTCGGTCAGCATAGGGAATGTTGCGCTCTGCGCGGCAATGCCTGGGGGAGAAAACACGCAACGGTGGATTACGTGTTCGCGCATCCGCCTGCGTTCCTGTTTCGGTACCACATCCTGGTCATGGAAGAAATGAAGCGGAGGGGATACAAACCTTCTCCCGTATGGTATGCACCCGAATACCGCGGGAAAAACTGCTTGCCCTTCGAACATCTGCAGAATTCCGATGCCGCCTGCGGATCGCCTGTTTTCCCTGAGCATGATGAGCGCTATCTCGCGGAATGCCTGAAGAATCTCGGGAAAAAGGGAATCTTTCTTGAAGCCCCTCGTACCCACAACCTCTAAAGGGGATCGGGTTCCCGCTGCAGCGCAACGCTTTCGGACGCTTTTATGTCGATCAGAGCAGCGCTCGAACTCTCTCCAGTATTCCTGCGTCTTTCGCCGCATCTGCGAGCCGTTTCAAGCCTTTGTGTTCCCGATCCGATTGAATCGATACCCAGTGGATAAGCTTTTCGAGCGCCTTGCCCGAATGCACAAGTTCCTCCGCGTTCCGTACACCCACTTTCAGGGTTTCCGCTTTGCCGCTCACGTACAACACAGCCCCTGCGTTTAAGCATGCGAGGTCGCAACATTCGCTATATCCAGTACCGCTCAGCACGTTCAGAAAGCGGTTTGTCTCGAAGCCCAGATCGCCGTTCGCAGCTATTGTGTCGTATGTCGTACGTTTCATGCCGAAATCCTCGGGTACGAGCGTATAGTCCTTTGTTTCCCCCGAAGGTAGAAACTCGCGGACGGATGTTTCACCGAGATTGGAAATCTCATCCATTCCGGTCTCCCGATTCCCGTCAAACCCGTGTACCACCATGCCTCGTTCGTATCCTATCTTTCGCATAACGTCAGCAACATAAGGAATGACCGAATCGGAATAGACTCCGCGCAGCGCGCGGGTAGCCATGCAGGGGCTCGCGAGCGATGCGGCTATGTTCAGCGTGGTACCGAAGCGGATGCCGCTCAGGATGCGGAACAGGGCCCGCGGGTGCACTTTGTCGCTCATGCCATTGAACACGCCGATTCCCGCTTCTCGGATGCTCTCGGCAACTTCTGCTACACCGCAGTCCACATTCACGCCGAGAGCTTCAAGCATATCGATGGTTCCGCATTTCGAAGTCAAGGCACGCGCTCCGTGGCGTGCTATCTTCGCTCCCCCCGCAGCAGCGATGATTCCCGCAGCAGTGCTTACGTTGAAAGTTTTGATCCTGTCCATGCCGGTTCCCGAGTTCTCGACGAGCGGAGAATCGAACGTGTCCTCCACCGTGTTCGTGTCGAGCTCGAGGATTGCCTGCCACGCGCCTACGATTTCATGCGCGGTTTCTCCTTTTGAAGCGAGTGCGGCGAGGAAGGCTCCCTGATGAAGCTCCGGCTGCGTGCCGAGCAGCACCTCAGTAAAAAGGGCATAGGTCTCCTCTCTACTCAGGTTTTCTTTGCGGATGAGCCTCTGGATGTAAGCTCCAAACGAGACGAGCGATTCCGGTCTCTGCATGATAATCCTCCTTCTTTCACCGCGGGTACAGCAGTATTTTCATTCCGACCCGTTTTTCCACGATGTCTATGGCTTCTTCGAGGTTCCACAGCGATACTCTGTGGGAGATGAGGTCCGCAACAGCCACTGCTCCTTTCGCCAAGAGGTCTAATGCAGCTTTGCCGTGCCTGTAACAGCAGCCGTATGCCCCTATCAGGCTTTGTTCGAGGTAGTGCATTCCGTTGAAATCGACGCAGACCTTCGCATCCGATGGAGAGAGCCCTGAAAACACGACGAGCCTTCCTCTAGGGCGCAGGGCAGCGAGCGCTTCCGTATAAGCGGATTTCAAACCCACTGCAACTACTGTTATGTCATAGCCGGTTTTCGCAGGGGAAGAGACTCCTCCTATGCGTTTTCTCCGCCGTTCGTCGGGCTCTATGGATTCGGGATAGGCTCCAAATGCGATAGCTGCACGGGACAGAAGTGTTCCCGCAACTCCCGCACCCCAGATACCAATGCGCTTGCCTGCGGATACTCCTCCCAGCTCCAGTGCATTGATGCAGCAGGAAAGGGGTTCGGCGAACACAGCGATCTCGGCCGGAAGGTTGTCGGGTATGCAGATGAGGCTCCGCTCTTCTACAGTTACGAATTCCGCGAACCCTCCATCCCGGTGGAATCCCATAATGCTCATGGAAGTGCAGAGGTTCTCTGCTCCTGCTGCGCACGATGTACAGGTGCCGCACCACAGACCGGGATATACGTATACTCTGTCCCCGATATCGACGGAGGTCACTGCAGCCCCTTTCTCGTACACAGTACCGGTCACCTCTTCGCCTGGAACTCGGGGCAACACGAGATCGCGATGTCCCAAACGGATAAGCTTCACATCCGTCCTGCACATACCTGCAACCTCGACCTTTACGAGGACTTCTGTGGGACCGGGGTGTTGCACGGGTTTTTCTTCCACCCGGAATTGTCCGATATCGCTGACTGTTATACATTTCATCCGAACCACCTCCACAAGCCGAAAAAAAAAGGTTCTCACAGGGCGCATCGAAAGATGCGTACCCATGAGAACCTTTTTCCATCAGATTCCTCATACTCTTGGGCTCCGAGTCGTCTTCTGGCTTCCGGCTTGCAGGCTGCTGCTGCGCTCCTTCCCGTACCTCCGCAGAGCGCGGACAGTACAGTGGCATGCTGCGCAGTTTTCTACCGGTTACAGCGGCGGGACCGCCACGGTCTTCCACCGTGTTCCGTTACCCGTTGCCCTCTTCGTGTTCCAATGATCAATAATGCAGAACTTATAGCACAGCGGACATCTGCTGTCAAGTTCGAAGTTCTCAGCAGCCGAGTGGAACAAACAGGAAATACCGGAAATTGACTTTTTGTTCTCCGTTATCTATGCTTTTCTGAAAGGGGAAATGCAGATATGAAACGAATGACGTCTTTTTTTTGTGTCGTGGTTGTCTCGGCATTCGTCATCGCGGCAGTGTCGTGCCAAAACACGGGGACGAAACCTTCCGCGGCGGCCGCGTATACCGAGCAGATTGCACAGCTCGTGAGCCATGCATCCGGCGGCATGGTGTTGCCGGGAAGCGATATTAGAATACGCTTCCTTTCCGAGGTTCCTGAAACACTGAGAGCGGTCACGGCCTCAAAAAACGATGTCCTGCGTTTTTCTCCTGATATCGGCGGCAGCATTCGGTGGGAAGACGGGAAAACCCTGGCATTCGTCCCTGCACGCCCGCTTCCTATGCGTCAAACGTATACAGGTACCCTCGACCTGAAACGGCTCTTTCCCAATGCGGTGAAAGAAGGGAACACTGCATTCCTCTTTTCTTTCCAAACCATGGGGCGAGAAGTGGTTCGGTTCGAAGACGAGTTCGTTCCTGTCTCAGATTCGGAAAAATCGCTCTATTATAAAGGGATCATAGCCTTCACCGTACCTACAGATATCGAAGCCCTGAAACGTTCGGTCGTCTTCGTGCAAGGCAACAAACAGATTCCGCTTTCCTGGGAACAGGGAAACGGCTCTACGGAATTCCGTTTCACAAGCGCTCCGCTCGTCCGGGATGAAAAGCGGAAGGAGTTTTTCCTCAAAATCAACAAGTCTCCCCTTGAACTCTCATCGTCGATCGACCGTCCGGTGATCCTCGAATCCTCGACAGCATTCTCCCTTGTAGCAGCAAGACCTCAAGCCTCCGGAGACAATCCGAGCTTCACCCTCGAGTTTTCCGACGAGCTTTCTCCCTCCCAGGATCTTGCCGGTTTCATACGGATAGAACCGGTCTCCTCATACAAGCTGAAAGCCACAGGAAAGAAAGTCCATATAACGGGAGATTTTGCATACGGAAAAACCTACACCATCAAGATCGCGAACGGGGTGAGGAGCAAACAAGGAACCAAGACCGACGCGGAATCAGAAAAACAGATCGTCGTCGAGAACATGAAGCCCCAGATCGAATTTCTGCGGGGTGGAGTGTTCCTTCCGTCCGTAGGAGATAAAAAAATCTACTTCAAAACTGTCAATGTCCGCAGAGTGCATCTCGAAGTGATCAAGGTATTCGAAAACAACCTCGGCCAGTTTCTGCAGACCGAACAGATCGCAAGCGCTAGGGACAGGAACATGAGCTTCGACACAAGTTATGTCTCACGCGTAGGAGTTCCTGTAGCTGACCGAATGCTCGAAATCGGAGAAACGCAGAACCAGTGGCTCGTTCAGGTGCTCGACCTCGGGTCCATCATCCGGTCCGACACAAAAGGATTATACCTCATAAGCCTTTCCTTCCAGCGAGAAGACATGATATACGATTTGGGCGATGAACAGGACGATTATGAAGGCGACGATTATTACAATGATCCAAACTCATGGGGATATCTGTGGGCGCACGGGAATATCTATAAACCCGTCATAGAAAGCGATATAGGCTTGACATGGAAAGTTGGAGCGGGAAAACATCTGGTTTTTGCTACGGATCTCCTGACGGCAAAGCCTTTGCCCGGGGTAAAAATATCGATCAAGACATACCAGAATCAGCTCATAGCCGAAGGGCTGACCGATAAAGAGGGGAAGATTGTATTCCCGGATATTAAAGACAATGCATTCTATATGATCGGAGAACTGGGAGAACAGCGGAGCGTAGTGAAGGCCAGTGAAATGGCATGGAACTTGTCGAGCTTCAGCACAGGGGGAATAGAGGCTCCTTCCAAAGGAGTGCAGGGATATATATACTCGGACAGAGGGGTATACAGACCGGGCGATACTATTCATCTTTCGGGCATTTTCAGAAACCAAGACAACACCTTCCCTCAAAACCATCCCGTCAGCCTGAAGTTGGTGAACGCGAGAGGACAGGCGGTGCTTGAAGAAGTAAACACTGCAGGGAGGGACGGTTTTTACTGCTTTAGCATAAAGACCAAAGAGGAAGACCCTACCGGAAGTTGGAGAGCGGAACTGACCGCAGGCAACACTAAATTCCAGAAAGACATTTTCGTTGAAACTATCGTAGCGAACAGGCTGAAAGTGACCATAACGCCTGAGAAAAAGAAATTGAACTCCCAAGACAGCGAACTGAAATTCAAGCTCGTTTCCGCTTATCTCTTCGGGGCTCCTGCATCTGGTCTCGATGCAAAGGTGGAGGGTTCCATAGGGACGCGGGATGCCGTATTCCCGACCTTTCCGGGTTTCAGTTTCACGAACTCCGCCATGCAGTATCAGAGCGTACAGGCGACCGTATTCGAGGGCAGGCTTCCGGATACGGGCGAAATATCGGGCTCGTGGAAACTCCCACCCCTTGCAGGTGCCCCCTCAGCCCTGGAGATCTCCCTCGTGGGGAACGTTATGGAAAAAGGCGGAAGAGCCACCAGAGGCGTTGTATCGGTGCCTGTGGATCCCTACTCAGCATATGTTGGTCTCAAACAACCGGATTTCCAGTGGGGCTATGCCCAGATCGGCAAATCCCTTCAAATCCCTGCGGTGGTGGTGAGCGCAGAAGGCCAAGCCCTCTCAGGCAGAGTCCTGAAATACCGGCTGTACAGGAATGCCCGGTACTGGTGGTGGGAATACGATTCTCATTCGAGTTTCCAACTCAGATACAAAAGCGATACGAACACGGAGCTCGTGCAAGAGGGCTCCGTGGTTTCGAAGGCGGTTCCCGTGCAGCTTGAGGTGGGACCAGAGTCGTGGGGAGAGTACCTGATCGAAGTGACGGATTCAGGCGGCCACACCGCAGGGTTTTTCTTCAGAGCTTCGTCC
>CAZWAS010000052.1:25809-26611 GCA_964631915.1 uncultured Spirochaetales bacterium
AGACCGGCGGATCGGAGGAAGGGCTTCTTGCGCTCCGCTCGGACAAGGAGCAGTACAGGCCGGGAGATACTGCTAAGATAAGCATGCCTTCGCCCGGAGAGGGGATCATACTCGTGACCGTGGAGAAGTCAGACGCCATCATGAGCGCGCAGTGGCTCAGTCCCCAGGCGGGCGAGACGAGCCTGTCCATTCCGGTGACGAAAGACATGATACCCAACGCGTACGTGACTGTTTCCCTCATCCAGCCCTATGCGCAGACGTTGAACGATAGACCGGTCAGGATGTACGGGATTCTTCCGCTTGCGGTCGAGGATCCTTCCACAAAAGAAGCTGTAGCTATAACAGTGGACAATGTGCTCGAACCGAACAAGGATTTCACCGTGACCGTCCAGGCGAAGAGCAGGCAGGAAACGCAACTTACGCTTGCGGTCATAGACGAGGGGCTTCTGGATATAACCGCGTTCCAGACCCCGGATCCGTGGAAAGCATTCTATGCGAAACAAAGGCTCGGCGTAGGCACCTACGATTTGTTTTCCCATGTCATAGGAGCAGTGAAGGAGGATATTTTCAGAACCTTCTCCATAGGAGGGTCTGAATCGATATTCAGAGATGTGGAGAAGGACAAAAAGGAGCGTAGATTTGAACCGGTCGCATTTTTTCAGGGACCCATTCTGACGGATGCATCTGGCAAGGCAACGGTGAAATTTTCGATGCCCAATTACATGGGTTCGGTTCGCATCATGGCGGTTACTGCGAAAGGGAACCTGTACGGAAGCGCGGAAAAGGCGGTTCCGGTCAGAAG
>CAZWAS010000053.1:0-232 GCA_964631915.1 uncultured Spirochaetales bacterium
CTTGCTCCGGAGCTGCCAATACAGGCTATCTCGCCGACAGTATAGCACGGAAATTGATGAGGGAAGGCATAGGCAAGATGACCTGCCTTGCAGCGATGGGTGCGGAACTCTCTGGGTTTCTGGAATCCGCGAAATGCGCCACGAATATCGTGATTGACGGGTGTCCAGTATCGTGCGGTAAAAAGATTTTCGACCGCCTTGGCATTCCTTTTGTGCATTTCAAAACGACGGA
>CAZWAS010000053.1:242-5134 GCA_964631915.1 uncultured Spirochaetales bacterium
TGTGGAGAAAAATAAAACCGAAATAACTTCCGAAGTAGTAGAACGGGTAAAAGAAAGCATAAAAACGAGACTATAATCATGGCGAAAAAAGAATTATCTCCGAACAAGCAACTTCTCATCATGGTCGGCGTTTTCATCGCTGCGTATTTCATACCCTTCGAAGCTCCGCGGGTATCCCAGGCCGTGCAGGAGGCGTTTTTCATGCTTTCCGACTACGCTCGCCAGCACGTGCTCCTCTGCCTGGTACCTGCCATGTTCATCGCCGGTGCAATTACGGTGTTCCTTAATCAGCAGGCGATTATCCGCTACTTGGGCCCCAAAGCGAACAAAGCTGTGGCATACAGCGTCGCATCCGTATCCGGCGCCATTCTCGCCGTGTGTTCCTGTACCGTGCTGCCTCTGTTCAAGGGCATATACAAAAAAGGCGCAGGGCTTGGCCCCGCAGTATCGTTTCTGTATTCGGGACCTGCCATAAACATCCTCGCCATTGTGCTCTCCATGAAAATATTCGGCTTGAAACTCGGACTCGCGCGCATGATAGGCGCCATTGCCTTTGCGTTCATCATCGGCATCCTCATGCAGCTGATATTCAGGAAAGACGACGAAGCGAGGCTCGCAGACGAACGGATGTTCCAATATAGCCAGGATGCTGAAGGGAAAACCCTCGGCCAGATGATCGTGTACATGGTCTCCATGATCGGTATTCTCGTATTCGTAAACTGGGCCCCATCGAAGGGTGCGCTGGGACTGTGGGACTTCATCTACCGCGCAAAATACTGGATAACCGGCGGATTCGGAGCGCTCCTTCTGTTTTCGCTGATACGGTGGTTTAAAAAAGATGACCTGAAAACATGGGTCACCGCCACGCGGGATTTTTCGCTCCAGATTCTGCCTTACCTGTTTTTCGGCGTTCTCATAGCAGGATTCCTGCTCGGTCGTCCGGGGCAACAGGCGCTGATACCGAACGAATGGGTGGCGTCGCTCGTGGGAGGCAAATCCCTCCTTTCAAATTTCTTCGCATCCATAGCGGGTGCGTTCATGTACTTCGCCACCCTGACGGAAGTTCCTATCGTACAGGGGCTTTTGGGCTCTGGCATGGGTCAGGGGCCGGCACTCGCGCTGCTCCTCGCAGGACCGTCATTGTCGCTTCCCTCCATGCTCGTCATCAATGGGGAGCTCGGCTTCAAAAAAACCGCAGTATACGTCGGGCTTGTCATAGCGCTGTCCACTCTTGCTGGTTGGATTTTCGGCCTTACGGCATAGGGGCCGAACGTATGTCTGTACTCCGCGCTCGATGCGATTGAAGCTCTCAAGCGGAGACACGCTGCGTATCTCAAGGCCGGCTGTGCATATGAAGCATTGTACGCGATTCTCAGCCCGCTTCAGGAAAAAGTCGGCTATCCGTACACCCAAATATCGCCCCGGTTACTCCATTTCGGTAAAAGTGGCGTAGGGGGATGGGTTACTACCTGTGGGGCTCTCCTCGGTGCTTGTGCAGCGATAAACCTCGTTACCGGCACTGACGGACGGAGATTACACCAACGGCAAAATGCAGTGCACTTCCTGTCACACAATTAATAATAAGCCAGCCGTTTTCTTGATACACACAGATCATGTCGGAAAGCCAAGGTTCCGGCATGATCGATACAGCGATAGATAGTGTGAAAGACTACAATAATAATCCTCGCGTGCGAGCAGGTTGTGGTATTGACAAAATAGATGCTATTTGGCAAAATTACCAAATATGGCTCTGAAACCGATGACAGTGAAATTCGACGAACGGGAAATGCTTTGGCTCGCGCGCGTCATATACGACGAGGATCCTCAGGAAGCGCTCGCTTTCATCGATGCGTGTCTCAAAGACCGCTTTGAAAAAACGCTACAGGACCATTGCGTCCCCGTATTCGAGGCATCGTATAAAAATTCACAAAAAACCCAGCTCTCGGATCTCCAGTATGAAAACGATCTATCTCGATAACAATGCCACCACCTCCGTTGCTCCCGAAGTCCTCGAAGCCATGATGCCGTATTTCACCGACCAATACTTCAACCCAAGTTCCCGCTATGCATCGGCCGAACGAGTGGCGCATGCCGTACTCGCTGCCCGTGAGAGCATAGCAGCATTCCTCCACTGCACCGATGCGGAAGAGCTGATATTCACTTCGTGCGCCACTGAGAGCAACAATGCAGCGCTTTACGGAGCGATCCGCGCGAATCCCTGCCGGAGGCATATAGTGACGAGCGCCGTGGAACATCCGGCGGTGCGGGAGGTCTGCATCGATCTCGCGGGCCAGGGATTCGAAGTGACCGTCCTTCCGGTGGACGGGCAAGGAGCCATAAACCTCGAAGAATTCCGTAGATCGTTACGGCCCGATACGCTGCTCGTAAGCATAATGCACGCGAACAACGAGACTGGCGTCGTGTTTCCCATAGCGGAATTGGCTGGAATAGCCAAAAACGTCGACCCTTCGATTCTCTTCCACACGGATGCCACCCAGTCCGTGGGAAAGCTGACTATCGATCTTTCCACCGACTTTTCCCATGTCGACCTGCTCTCTTTCTCCGGTCACAAGCTCCATGCTCCCAAAGGAATAGGGTGCCTTTATGTGAGAAAAGGAACGCCATGGCGTCCCTTCCTACTCGGCGGCCACCAGGAGAACGGATTACGCGCGGGAACGGAAAACACCGCATATATCATAGGACTGGCTCAAGCATGCGAACTTGCTCACGCTCATCGCCGAGAGCAAGAGCGCATTTCGAACATGAGAGATTCTCTGGAAGCGCGCATCCGGGAGACCATACCGTTCATCCGCATAAACGGCGAACAAGGGCAGAGGCTTTCCAACACATCGAACATTTCCTTCCACGGCGTGGAAGCGGAGAGCATCCTGTTTCAGCTCGAGCGGTATGGCATATGCGCGTCCTCTGGGTCAGCCTGTTCCACCGGAACCCTTGAACCTTCCCATGTGTTGCAAGCCATGGCGGTCCCGGAGGCAGCGATTCACGGTTCCGTACGGTTCAGTTTGAGCAGATACACGACAGAAGAAGAAATCGAGACGCTGATCCGTGTGCTGCCGGAAATCATACGTACCCTCAGGAGCGTTTCTCCCTCCTGGATGAATACAGCTAAGGAGTGAAACCATGCAGCGTATCTGCACATTTCCTGAAATGAGGGAATTCGAGAAGGCGATCCTGAAGCTCGATGAGCTGTGCCTACAGTATGAGATTGTTTCCCCCGAACCAGGGTATTCCGCAGTAGGACTGCCTGCTTTGGTCGTCCAAGAGGATGCATACAGCAGGCTCATTGCCAACTCTTCCTCATCGATCGTATTCTCAGGCTGGGTCGACTTCTATCCTTCTGCGATATCCGTGCCTCGGTGTGAGCCAACCTGCTTCGACGACGATGTGTTCGGAGCATGCGCAATCATGGTCCTGGCTCCTTGCGTCGCCGATCCCAAAAAGATACGCCTCGTGGCTCATGTATCGGGAAACCTGGGAGAAGTCATGCCGTACATCAACTCGACAATGCCTCAGGCGTGCTATAACAGAAACGCAACGCTCCTGACATTCATGGACGGTTACAGGATGATCGCCGTATACAAAAACCGCATAACGATTGCCAAAGCCGATGAAATTGTGGATGCATGGAAAACCCTCGAAAAGTTGCGCTGTCTCGTAAACTCGACATGGGAACGTCGGGCAGATATAGCACCGTCTTATGAAATGCGCAAGAAACCGCCGGCACTCGAACTATACAAACGTTTGCCGGGAACGAACTGTGCGGCATGCGGGGAAAAAACCTGTATGTCGTTTGCCCTTAAATTATGGTCGGGAGAGGTAAGACCCTCCCTCTGCAAACCTGTATTTGGAGGTGAATTTGAAGGATTGAAACCCGCTTTGCTGGACATCTGCGCAGGACTGGGAGTGGGAGAAGATCCGGCCTGAAAAAATATCCACACATAGCTGTTCGACAGCTTCGAGGAATCTGTTCCTGCATCCCCCGACTCATTGGCAATGTATAGAGGAATCGCTTTTGGTCTCTCCGCAATGAATTCTTCATACATGAACCATCTCAAAGCTTGACAATCATATATATCATCTATATGATTAAATCAGATAGATGTAATGCAATGAAAGATGACACTGACGAGCATCTCTGCTGTCACTCCGGCGGCAGAATACGGGGTTTCATGAAGCCCTGGATACTTTTACACCTTCTGCAAAAGCCGTGTCACGGCTACGAGCTTCTCGAACGGATATCCAGAGATTCAGATATAACGGGGAGCGATCCGGGGCTTTTGTACCGTACCCTCCGCCAATGGGAGGAGGAAGGCTACCTGACATCCACATGGGACACAGGAGGTACGGGCCCTGCGCGGAGACTCTATCACGTGACCGCCGAAGGCGTCGAATACCTTCACGCGTGGGCTGTAAGAATCCGGAATGTCCGAGAAAAGCTTTCCCTTTTTCTCAACGATTATGAGCAGTATTTCAAGAACGAAGGAGAGCATCCATGATACCTCTTCTCATCGTAACGGGCATTGCACTGATCGCATCCCTCGTGTTTGACAGGAAAAAAACCCTTGCGGGAATAAAGCAAGGGCTCTTCATGCTGCTGAACCTTTTGTTCCCGCTTATCACGGTCCTGGCACTCGTCAGCATTTTTCTCGCGATAGTATCAAAAGAGCTCATCGTGCAGTGGCTGGGAACGGAAGCGGGCCCGCTCGGTTTTATCATAGCCGCTCTTGTCGGCTCCATATCCCTCATACCGGGATTCATCGCCTTTCCTCTTGGATCCATCCTGATAAAAATGGGAGTGAGCATATCCGTAATCGCGGTATTCATGACGACACTCATGATGGTAGGGATTTTCACGCTCCCTGTTGAGGCGA
>CAZWAS010000053.1:5172-25643 GCA_964631915.1 uncultured Spirochaetales bacterium
AACGGATTGAGTTTTGCCGGAGCCCTTTTGGTGGGCCTTCTCGTAAGTCTTGTATGGAGCATACTATGAAGAAAATCATGAAGCAATTCGTAACCAAAAATAAAATAAATATTATAATAGCCGTTGCCTTTGGTCTTTTCGTCGGCTTCTCGCATATCCGTGGTTTTGGCATCGGCATATCTGCGGCTACGAATTTTTCTAGCTTCTTCGTCGAGATGGCGAGTTTCCTGCCTCTCATGTTCATCCTCATCGGTCTGTTCGATGTGTGGTTCCCCAAAGAGAAAGTGGAAAAACACATCGGAGCTGATTCCGGAATCAGAGGTATGATATGGGTCATACTCCTTGCCATGCTGCAGGCAGGGCCCCTATATGGTGCATTTCCGGTAGCGTCCATGCTCTGGAAAAAAGGGTGCAGCATCCGAAACATCTTCGTGTATGTGGGAGCTTTTTCCACGATAAAGATTCCCATGCTCACCTTCGAAATAGGATTCATGGGAGTAAAATTCTCCGTGCTTCGCACCCTGATAACCCTACCTGTGTTTATAGGCATCAGCTTCATCATGGAACGGTTTCTGAAAAACCGGCATTTCGAAGTGTGCCAGCCGGACTGATCGGATATGCGAGGAACAATCTTAAAACAACTCGTACTGACGAACTTCCTTTTCCTCGTACCGGGGTATGGTGCACGCGATTCCGTATTCGGCGCAGTGAGACCGGCAGAACGCATCAATCTTATCGGCCTGAGGGCATGAAAACTGGTAGGTTCCTTTGTACAGGGTACGGTACGCAGCGAGCACCTCGGGAAAAAACTCCCGAAGTTTTTCGAAAAAATAATCCCGCTGTTTATCCCTCAGAGTCATGCCGAAGGCGGGAAGTATGTATTCCGCTCCGCTGTCCCTGGACCGTTCGATGATTGCACGTATGTTTGCAACGGTATCGGTCAGGCAGGGAATGACGGGCATGAGAGAAACTCCCACATGAATCGATGCTTTCGCGAAGGCCGTCATCGCTTCGAATCTCGCCGACGGAGAAGGGGCGCCCGGCTCGATGCGCGATGCCAGGGCGCCATCCGCTGTGGTTACGGTGAAGGACACCGTAGCGAACACCTGCGCTATATCTTTGAGTATATCGATATCGCGGAGCACGAGATCGCTCTTCGTCATGACATGGACCGGGAACTTATGAAGGGCGATCACTTCCAGAGCCTTTCCGGTCATCCGGTACGTCTCCTCCACCGGCATGTAGGGATCGTTCATCGAGCCTGTGCCTATGGTTCCTTTCCTTCGTATGCCCCTCAGTTCCTTATCCAGAAGCTCGATCGCGTTCTCTTTTATCAGTATGTCCCGCAGGTCCTTGATGCCGTAGCACTCGCTGCGCGTATCGCAGTATATGCACTGATGCTGGCATCCCCGATAGAGATTCATGGAGTACCGGATGCCGAACCAGGGATCAGGCTCTTTGTAACGGGAAAGGATCGTTTTGGCCCGTATGGTCTGTATCATGCGTGTCCCCGCAGAACAGTATACTCCGGACCGCCTTGCCATGAAAGAGAAATAATACTACTGTAGAATCCATAGCCTGGAAAGGACACAATCGATCCCCTGAAACAAAGCGTTGACAATTTGATGAACCAAGAACCTGACAAACACAAAAAACATGCGATGCGTGAAGGTATACTGTACTCCGTCGCTGCCTTTGCGGCGTGGGGGCTTCTGACCATATACTGGAAAACCATCCGTTCGGTTTCTCCCGGCGAGATACTCGCGAACAGAATCGTATGGTCATGCTTGTTCCTCGTCATTCTTCTTTTGATTCAAAAGCGCATCGCCATTGGCCCGATGCTCGGAAACAAACACTCTCTCATAACCCTGATTTTCACGAGCCTCCTCATAGGAACGAACTGGTTTTTGTACATATACGCTGTGAGCGTGAACAGGATTCTTGAAGCGAGCATGGGATACTACATCAATCCCCTGGTGAATGTGCTTTTGGGAATCATTTTTCTCAGGGAAAAACTTAAACCGCTCCAGATCGCAGCGTTCGCGGCTGCCGCAACCGGCGTGCTGTACATGACCATAGATTACGGCCAAATCCCCATCCTCTCCCTCGGCATGGCATTCACGTTCGGCATTTACGGCCTCCTCAAGAAAACCGCAGGGCTGGAATCCCTCCCGAGCCTTTTTGTGGAAACGCTGTTTCTGGCACCTGTTGCATTAGGGTATCTGATATATCTTGCCGCTACAGGGCACATGCTTTTTCTGAACGGAGCTCCTGCGTTGACAGACATGCTTCTTGTAGCGAGCGGCGCCGTCACTGCGCTGCCTCTATACTGGTTCGCTCAAGGTACAAAAAAAATCCCGCTTTCCACCGTGGGCTTCATCCAGTACATATCTCCCACCACGATGCTAATTCTGGGCATAACGCTGTATGGTGAACACTTCACCAGAAGCCATATGGTGAGCTTCGGCCTCATCTGGGTCGGCCTCGCCTGCTATTCCATAACACTCGTGAGGGACTTCAAAAAATGAAGCGCGAATGATATACATACAGTATTTCAGCGTACCGAGTTTTGTTTCCCTATCAGCACAAAACCGGAAGGGATGATTCGATCATGGAACAGATGAAACGTACAGCCACATGTGGCGAACTCACCAAAAAAAATGCAGGAGCAACGGTTGTTCTCAACGGATGGGTACATCGGAAACGCGACCATGGGGGCATCCAGTTCATCAACCTCAGGGATAGATACGGTATTACCCAGGTGGTCATAGATCAGGACGCGCCTGCTTCGCTGCAGAAAATCGGTGGCGAACTGAAATACGAATACTGCATCGCTGTGGCCGGAACTGTCAGGCAGAGACCGGAAGGCATGGTCAACAATGATATGGCGACCGGCGAAATAGAAGTGGCAGCGAAGGACATCGTCATCCTATCGAAATGCGATGTGCTTCCCTTCATGATCGACGATGCAGTGGACGCGAAAGAAGATCTGAGGCTGACGTACCGGTATCTGGACCTCAGATCGAAAAAAATGCAGGAAAATATACGAATTCGGCACGTTGCGACCATGGCTGTCCGGACATATCTTTCATCCATGGGATTTTATGAAATAGAGACCCCGACATTCATACGGTCGACTCCGGAGGGAGCCAGGGACTTCCTCGTTCCTTCGCGCATCCATGCGGGGAAATTCTACGCTCTTCCCCAATCCCCACAGCTTTTTAAGCAGCTCCTCATGGTTTCCGGGTTCGACAAATACTTCCAGATAGCGCGTTGCTACCGCGACGAAGACGCACGAGGAGACAGGCAGCCCGAATTCACGCAGATAGATATGGAAATGAGTTTCGTAGGCAAGGAAGATGTTTTCAGAGTCGTGGAAGGAATGATTTCAGTCATGTTCAAGGAAGCCATCGGCGCCGATATTCCTGTACCGTTTCCGCGGCTTTCCTATGACGATGCCATGAATCGCTACGGCTCAGACAAACCCGACCTGCGCTTCGGGCTCGAAATGCAGGATTTCGGCCCCTTTGCAGTGTCGTCGGATTTCAATGCATTCAAGAACGCTCTGGCATCCCAGGGCGTAGTCAAGGCCCTGGTAGCACCAGGATGCTGCGAGTACTCGCGCAAGCAGATAACGGAACTCGAAGATGCTGCCAAAGTGTTCAAAGCCAAAGGTCTCGCATGGATGAAGGTGACGCACAACGGTCTTGAAGGGGGTGTGGCGAAATTTTTCGAACATCAGGCAGATGCAATTAAACAGAAACTTTCGGCAAAGCCCGGAGACCTCATCCTCATGGTTGCGGATGCTCCGAAAATCGCATGCACCGCCTTAGGCGCTGTCAGATCCAAACTCGGAAACGATCTCGGGCTCAATGCGACTCCAGGGGTGGATGGAAAAAAGAAATTCGCATTCGCGTGGATTATCGATTTCCCTATGTTCGAATATAACGAAGAAGAAAAACACTGGGAGGCTGCACACCATATGTTCACCATGCCTCAGGAGCAGTACCTCGCAACCATGGAGCAGGACCCCGGAGCAGTAAAGGGCGACCTCTACGACTTGGTATGCAACGGCTATGAAGTCGCATCCGGTTCCATAAGGATCCACGATCCCGAAATTCAGAAACGGGTTTTCAAGATCGTCGGTTTTTCCGAAGAAGAAGGGCAGCGCCGCTTCGGATTCTTGCTCAACGCGTTTCAGTACGGAGCCCCGCCTCACGGCGGCATAGCTCCCGGCCTCGACAGGCTCATCATGATCATGACCGGGGATCCGTCTATACGCGAAGTCATAGCGTTTCCAAAGAACACCGTCATGGCCTCTCCCATGGACGGGTCTCCGTCGGAAGTCGATCCGAAGCAGCTCAAAGACCTGCATCTCGTCCTCGATCTTCGGGAATCGACATGATACACAAGAGGAAAGCAGGGATAAAGAGGATTTGCAGGCTGCACGACAAAAGTTCCGTTTTCAGCCGGCCACAGGGGATACCCATATGCTTTTCTCTGCTCCTCGCTGCCGTACTCGTCGTATCGTTCTCTTGCGCTCAGACGCGGAAGACACTAACACCTGCGGAACGGCGAGACAAAACAGTTTCTGCTGCTGAAAACGGAAAAACGATTACCCTTTCCGTGGGCGAAGACCTGACCGTTTCTCTGGAAGGGAATGCTACTACAGGGTACATGTGGACCCTCGGTTCCTCCGAACAGGACTGCATCAAGCTGATCGACGATAGGTATATCGTACAATCGGACGCGATCGGGGCCGGAGGCACAGCCTTGTTCAGGTTCTCTGCAGAGAAGCCGGGAACTGCGACCATAGCATTGTCTTTGCGCAGACCTTGGGAACCGGAAGACATAGCTCCCATTGAGACCTATGAACTAACAGTGATAATCGAAACGGCGAACCCATGAATATAGTGGATTTTCATGCACACTGCTTTCCCGACTCGCTGGCGGAGCATGCTGTCGGTCGGCTTGCTGCCACAGGGAATATAAAACCGTACCTTGACGGGAAAATCTCCTCCCTCATAGCGTCTATGGACAAAGCAGGCATACGCGCTTCGGTCGTGGCTTCAATTGCCACGAAACCGCAGCAATTCGTTCCCATACTCGAATGGTCGAAACAGATAGCTTCGCAGCGGATATTTCCCTTTCCCTCTGTACACCCCGAAGACCCTAAGGCCTGCGAACACATCGAAACCATCCGATCGGAAGGTTTTCGGGGGATCAAGCTTCATCCTTTTTATCAGAAATTTTCAATCGATGAGGACCGGATGTTTCCCCTTTATGAGACGATCGAAAAATGCGACCTCGCACTCCTCATGCACACCGGCTTCGATATCGCATTTCCCAGAACGAAGATCGCTGATCCCCGGAAAACTCTCGACGTCGTATCCAGATTCCCTGCCTTGAAATTCATCGCAACGCATCTGGGAGCATGGGAGGATTGGAAAGAATCGTGCAGGCTGCTCATAGGGAAACGCATCTATATCGACACTGCTGTATCCACGGATCAGTCCGAAAATCTTCTTGCCCGGCACATACTCACTACGCATCCGCAAGAATACCTTCTCTTCGGTTCGGATTCTCCATGGGCGGACCAGAAAGAAGCGATCGACACCATCAAATCATTTGATCTCGAAGAAAGCCGCCTAAGATGTCTCCTGTTCGATAACGCCGCACGACTCTTAGGGTTCGGGTAAGAAGCCGATTCCCTCGCGAAGAACGCCCAACATTATCCGTTTCCGATGGAATTCCGTAATTCCTCTGAGTATATTTTATCCTAACAATTTGCATAAAAAAAGAGTAATGACATGAAATCGATCCGAACAAAATTATTGGTATCTCTTCTGACAAGTCTGGGTGTTCTTCTTGGCGCAAGTTTCTTTTTCATAGGATTTTTCGCAAGCACCGGCCTCGACCATTACACCAAACAAAATGTGATACATATGGCAGAAAAGCATGTCCTGGCCATAGAAAAAACGCTCGAACAAGCATACTACTTTGCAACTTCTCAGGCTGCCACACTCGAGCATTTCCAGCGAACGGGAAAAACGGACCGTGCTGCAATCAAGGAGCTATTTCTCTTCTGGCTCGAAAATCAGAAAGACCTCTACGCCATATGGGCTCAATTCGTTCCGGATGGCTGGGATGGGGCCGATGCGAGGTATGGAGGCACCCAAGGATATCAGGAAAGCGGCCGATTCTCTCCGTGGGTATACAGAAGAGAGGGAGTCCCAACATTGGATATGGAGGGTACTTACAACGATGCAGCGGAATATTACGCAGTTCCGAAGCAGACGAACAAAGTGTTCATCACGAATCCTTACGAGGAAGAGACCTATGCCGGCAAAAAAGAGCTTCTCTGCTCAGTGGCAGTTCCGCTTCACAGCGTGGGAGGAGAGTTCATCGGCGTATTCGGGGTGGATTTCAGCCTCGATTTTTTCAGAGAGCTCTCGAGCAAACAGGTGTTCTTCAAAACCGGTTACGGTACAATCGTAACGCAGAACGGCACCATAGCGGCTCATCCGAAAGCCGATATAATAGGAAAAAGCGTGTACGAACTCGATACAAAGGAAGCGAATGCCCTTTTCGAGCAGACGATCAAAACCGGAACCATCAACTCCACAACGACGTTTTCCACAGTCATGAAAAAAACTATGCACAGGGTATTCTCACCGATCCATCTCGGTTCGACTGATCAGCGATGGGCCTTTGTCATCAGCGTGCCGACAGCCGAAGTGAACGAGTTTTCCAACCGGATTATCCTTTTCATAAGCATATCTTCTGCCGCAGTTCTCATCATCATCACCGTGCTCATCCTAATACTGTCGTCGCGCATGGTGAAACCACTCAAACAGCTGACCGTTGGTTTTGCTCAGCTGACGCAGGGCGATTTCACTGTCGCGCTTTCCGTGAAATCGAAGGACGAAATAGGGAGAATCGCGGAAGATTTCAACGAATACGTGGAAAATATGCGCGCTATGCTCCGCACCGTTATCGAAGCAAACCAATCTTTGAAAACGGTAGGAGAATCTCTCGCTTCGGACATGTCCCAAACATCGTCCGCAGTCGCTCAGATTTCAGCCACTGTCGGGTCCGTGGGAAGACTCATCGATAAGCAGAACACGAGCATAGATTCCACGGTGAAGACCATGGCAGAAATTTCCCGTAACATTGAAGACCTCGGTAAGCTTATAGAGGCACAGTCTTCGAGCATCACGGAATCCAGCGCATCCATCGAAGAAATGATCGCCACCATAAAATCGGTGACGGCTCATGTGGAGAACGCATCGAAAAACGTGCATATGCTCGTGAAAGCGGCGGATAACGGCAAAGAAAAAATCGGTATTGTGGTACGCCTTGCGCGGAGCATAGCGGAACATTCTCAGACCCTTATGGAAACCAATACGATCATCGCAGGCATAGCTTCGCAGACGAATCTGCTCGCGATGAATGCAGCCATAGAAGCCGCTCATGCGGGAACTTCGGGAAAAGGATTCGCCGTTGTGGCCGATGAAGTGAGAAAACTCGCCGAACTTTCGACAATCCGCTCGAAAGAAGTGAAAAAACAGCTGAAGGAAGTATTATCCGTCATCGATACGGTAGTCGATTCCTCAGGCGAGGCAGACACTGCTTTCGCTGAAGTATCGGATCTGGTAGCACAGGTGGACAGGATACAGGAAGAAATCCGACTCGCCATGGAAGAACAAAATGAGGGGAGTAGGCAAATCCTTTCCGCCCTCGAAGACATGAACACAGTCACCACGGAGGTGAGCAAAGGGGCAGAACAAATGAAAACATCCAGCAGCCGAATTCTTGCAGAGACCGATACCCTTATGCAGATCAGTTCCGAAGTGAAACAAGGGATTTCCGAAATCGTCACCGGAACAGGCGATATAGAGGGGGCTGTGCTTCACAGCAAAAAGCTCTCCGATGAAAACAGCAAGCATATCGAAGAAATGCTCAACAAAATCGGACAGTTTAAAATCGAAGGAATCCAATGAAAAACATATAATAGAATCAATATATGAATGTTTTAAAATATTAAATATTGACTATGAACTATATGTGTGCTATTCTGTACGGAGAAATTGAGCTTTTTTGCACAAATAGCATAGAGAGGTCGGAGGAATCCCATGAAATGTGTCATAGTCGGAGGCGTTGCAGGAGGAGCAACCACTGCAGCCCGCCTGAGAAGAAACCTTGAAACAGCGGATATCGTCATATTCGAACGGGGAGAACACATATCCTATGCAAATTGCGGGCTTCCCTACTATATCGGCGGAATAATCCCGGAACGGGAAAAACTTTTTCTCCAGAATCCCGACAACTTTCTCAAGAACTTCAATATTAAGGTCCATGTGCTGAGCGAGGTGGTGGCAATAAACCGCAGCGAAAAAACGGTGACTGTGAAAGACAGGAAAACAGGAGAAGAATTCCGGGAACACTACGACAAGCTAGTGCTTTCCCCCGGAGCAGAACCGGTCAAACCTCCGATACCGGGCATCAATGAACCGGGCATATTCACGTTGCGCAACGTGCCCGACACGGACAGCATAAAACAGTTCATCGAAACAAAAAAGCCGAAGCGTGCGGTCATAGTAGGTGCGGGATTTATCGGACTCGAGATGGCGGAAAACCTACACCACCAAGGCATTTTTGTGACCATTGTAGAAATGGCGGAACAGGTTATGAATGTCGTGGATTACGAAATGGCAGCCGAAGTTCACCAGCATTTGAAAACAAAGGGCGTGGAGTTCTATCTGAAAGATGCTGTTTCATCCTTTCTCAGATCCAACGAAAAACTCACCCTCACCTTGAAAAGTGGGAAAAGGATCGACGCGGACATGGTCATCCTTTCCATAGGTGTACGACCCGACTCCGCTTTGGCAAAACAAGCAGGTATAGAAATAGGGAAAACCGGCGGCATAAAGGTGAACGAATACCTTCAGACGAGCGATCCCAACATTTATGCAGTGGGGGACGCCATCGAATTTCAAAACCCAATAACTGGGAAACCTTCCATAACGTATTTAGCAGGACCGGCGAACAAGCAGGGCCGCATAGCAGCGGACAATATCGCGTTCGGAAACAAATCCGCGTACAAAGGTGCGATAGGTACAGCAGTCGCAAAGGTGTTCGATCTTACGGTAGCGACTACAGGAATATCGGAGAAAACACTGGATGCGGAAGGGATTCCGTATCAAGAAATCATAACCCATTCGTCTTCCCATGCCGGTTACTATCCCGACGCAAAGGGCATGAGCATAAAAACGCACTTTGATCCGGTTTCCGGAAAACTCCTCGGAGCACAGATCGTAGGATTCGAAGGAGTGGACAAACGCATCGATATGTTCGCTGCGGTTCTTCGAAACAACAGCACCGTACGGGATCTCACGGACATAGAACACGCATACGCACCGCCGTATTCGTCCGCAAAGGATCCGGTCAACATAGCAGGTTTCGTGGCAGAAAACATACTCTCGGGGAAAAGCAGGCATATCCAATGGCACAAAATGCTCCAGATGGACAGGGAAACGCTCTTTCTCCTCGATGTGCGGACACCGGAAGAGTTTGCTCTCGGTACCATCGAAGGAGCAGTGAATATCCCGATGTACGAACTCCGAAAAAGGCTCAGCGAAGTGCCGAAAAACAAAACCGTCATCGTATTCTGCGGCGTTGGGTTCAGGGCCTACGTATGCGAGCGCATCCTGAAGCAAAACGGCTTCACCGATGTGTACAACCTCTCGGGAGGTTATAAAACCTATCAGAGCGCCACCCAGAAACAAAGCAACGAGGATATTTTTGAAAAAGACTTCATAGGCAAAGATAATGTAATCTACCAGGCGAACGTGGAGGCGCGCGACGAACAGGGAAGGATTAAAACTGTTAAGGTCGATGCGTGCGGCATGCAGTGTCCCGGGCCGATTATGCGGCTCAAACAGGAAATAGAAAAACTTCAGCCCGGAGAACGGCTCCTGGAAACAGCTACAGACCCCGGATTCGCAAGGGATGTACGTTCATGGTGCAACATGACCGGAAACAGGCTCGTGGATCTCGAAGAATCCGCAGGTACAATTAAGGCGCTCATAGAGAAGCAGGAAAAAAAGACCTCCCAAACTCAGGCCAAAGCTGGTGAGGAAGCTACCCTCATCGTGTTTTCCGATGACCTGGACAGGGCTCTTGCGAGTTTCGTGATCGCAAATGGGGCGGTATCCGCAGGAAAAAAAGTCACCATGTTTTTCACGTTCTGGGGGCTGAGCATTCTGAAAAAAGAAAAATTGCCGAAAACGAAAAAAGACTTCATGGGTAGCCTTTTCGGCATGATGCTGCCGAAGAATTCTACCGGGCTCAGCCTTTCCAAAATGAACTTCGCAGGCATCGGCAGGAACATGATGCGCCGCAGAATGGAGGCAAAAAACGTGGATTCCCTTGAATCCATGATTCTCTCCGCAAAACAGTACGGCGTACGGCTCGTGGCATGTCAGATGTCTATGGATATCATGGGAGTGAAAAAAGAAGAGCTTATAGACGGCGTCGAAATAGGCGGAGTGGCGACGTACCTCGAGGCTGCAAGCACCTCGCAGGTGAATCTATTCGTCTGAAAAAGATCACACGCCTCTGAGGATAAACTGCGACACTATGTTTTTCGTCTTTTCCATGGCCTGCTCGTAGGTGTCGTCCGTCGTGTAGGAAAAGATGGTATCCTCAACGACGATTCCTTGCGGAGTACGGAATTGCATAATAGGGTAACGCACGAGGCCCAGGATCGTGTCGAGAGAAACGCCGTTCCGCATGAGAAAAGCTACGAACGATATGTCTTCGAGCGGAACATGGGAAGCGTCCCTGTTGTACAGATATCCTATGCCGTCCAACACCTGTTCGAAAGGGCCCTTCGAATAGTGGAAGACTCTACTCACCGGTTTTTCAGGATCGAGAACGTCCTCCCGGATAAGGGCAAGCCTCATCTCTTCGATCGCTCTGTTGAAATCTTTGTACGCAAGGGGCGTTCTAAAAATCATCACCGCTATATCCGTACCTTTCGCATTCCTGTGCAGAAGTGCGGGAATATCGTAATTGACAATGTACATATCGTTGAGCCTTTTTATGCATTGCCCGTCCACGTAAAGCACTTCGTTTTGGGGAACCCATATATTCAAAAGCTCTTCGGGATTCATATGGAGCATACGGATCGCCTCGTAAGCTCCGACAATACGCGCCTGCTCAAAGGGCGTCTTGAAGAACTCCGAAAATCTTTGTTTCATGTACGCTGTGAACACATCTTTACCACGTACTGCATACAAGAGTTTCACCCTGTAATGCTCCTCAACAATATGATGTTCGAGAATGAATTCCCCCGGCAGATTAGCGAGGTACACAAGGGACATGTTGTTTTTGTATTGGGGGTTCCTTTCGATGATACGGAGCAGCGTGCTTTCCACGAGTACGCCGTTTGTTTCAGGACGAAGATACACAAAAACGTCCTGACAACCATAGTCATTACAGGAACCGGAATAAGGAATGAGCACAGCAGGCATTCTCATATTCATCTGCAACACATTTTTCCTAGGGCACCTCTAAAAACTTTTTATTTTTCGCGCGCGAAAAAGATAATTCCTTCCACTAGCAGCGGTTAGGTGCCCGTGTGGGAACCACCCGAGGAATACGAGAGGTTCCCACTACTGAAAAGTATAGTGAGCAACCGAAAGAATCTCAACTGTTTTTTCATACTGTTGACTATTTTATCGGAGCGAGTATCATTACAAAGATCTCGCTGTCGTAAACGATGAATAACGCTTTATCTCGGATTCTCAATCGTTCCTTTTACTCATTCCAAAATCGTTTGACGGCTCTGCTGCTCATAGCTATCATACCCTTGCTCGCTTTCTATACGTATCAGAATATCGCGATCCGCAACACCAACATCGCTTCCATTAAAACCAGAGCCATCGCGCTGACGAGGTCGCTCGCTCTGCAGCACCAAAATCTCGAAAAAACGGTCGAACGAGAACTCCATATGCTTTCCCTTCAATACGAGTTTTTTATACGGGACCCCATGAGAACTAATGCAATATTCAAAAACCTCCGCAAACAGTCCCAGTTCTTCACAAATATTGCAATCGCCGATCTTAACGGAAACTTGCTTTGTTCTGGACTCGATTCGGACAACCATGTGTCCCCTGTGGCAATGCCCGCGTTGAAAAAGATGATAGAGACAAAACGGTTTTCGAGCACGAGTGCAGCCGTTTCCCCTGTGCACGGGAAACCGATCATTCCGTTCGCTTATCCAATATTCGATGACGACGGAACCCTCATCGCTGCAGTGATAGCAGGTACAAGCCTGCATTGGTTCAATGAGCAGCTGTCCACTCTCAAGATTCCCGACGACACCATAGTTGCTATTACAGACGAAGCAGGAACCATACTGGCGTCTTTGCCTCAGAACCACGACTTCCTCGGAAAATCGGTTTCGGACCCCGCCCTCATTGAAAGCATGGGAGCTACAGGATACCTGGTCAAAAGAGGAAACGTACTAGACGAAACCACCCGATTTCTCTCCTTTGCAGGGTATGAGGGGGGCATACGAATAGTCGTAGGCATAGACAAGATGAAGGCGCTCGGTTCAGCAAATATACAATTCCTCCTTAGCCTTGTCGTTTCTTTCGGAATACTCGCTTTCGCACTGCTTTTAAGCAGGTTCGCATCGACCTTTCTCGTTCTAAACCATGTAAAGAAATTGCAGGAAGCTACAAAAAAACTTTCCGACGGCGACTTCAATGTGCACATAGACATAAAGCCGACAGCTAATGGAGAAATCGCAGATCTCGCTCATGCGTTCAATATTATGACTGAGGAAATCGCAAAAAAAACAAACGCTTTGAAACGGTCACAGCAGGAAGCGGAAGAGGCGAACCTCGCAAAAAGCAGATTTCTGGCCAACATGAGCCATGAAATACGCACTCCTATGAACGCGATCCTCGGTATGACGAATATGGCACTCGGAACTGACTTGGACAGGAAACAACGCATGTATCTTGAAAATGTCCGCTCCTCTGCGAACCACCTCCTCGAATTGATAAACGATATATTGGATATCTCGAAAATCGAAGCAAAACGGCTGGAACTCGAACATATCGACTTCGATCCGTATGAAACAGTGCATTCCGCTTTGACGACGTTCGAACATCTTGCCAAGGAAAAGAGACTGTATTTCGAACTCGATATTGATGAAAAGGTACCAAAGTATCTCAAAGGGGATCCGCTCAGGCTGCGGCAGGTTCTGGTGAACCTCGTCAGCAATGCAATCAAATTCACTCATGAGGGAGGAATACGCGTCTCAGTATCATTATGTCCCCGAAAGCTTCCTGTCGCCTGTCCCGAACTTCGGGAGCATCAGATCGCGCTCCTTTTTTCCGTGAAGGATACGGGAATCGGTATTCCTCAAGAGAAGATCGATTCCCTGTTCGAAACCTTCAGACAGCTCGACGGTTCGTACAGCCGTAAATACGGCGGCTCCGGACTCGGACTCGCCATATCAAAACAGCTCGTCGGCCTCATGGGAGGCACGATCTGGGTGGAAAGCCAGGTAGACAAGGGCAGCACATTCAGCTTCATAGCCGTAGTCGAAGAAGGAGATCCGAGGCTCATCGAGGCGGTCCATCGCAGGAGCGAAGCGCAGTTTGCATTTCCTCATCTCGTTCGACTGCGTATCCTCCTCGCCGAGGACAATCAAATCAACGTGCGCGTTGCTCTCGCCTTTCTCGAACAGCTCGGCCATTCCGTTACCTGCGTCGGAGACGGGACAAAAGCCATTGCGATACTCAAGGAACAGCATTTCGATCTTGTGCTCATGGATGTGGAAATGCCAGAAATGGACGGCTTCGAAGCCACGACGCGGATACGAAACGGAGAAGCCGGGTCCGCGAACACGGCGATTCCTATTATAGCCATGACCGCTCACGCAATAGTGGGATTCAAAGAACAGTGTCTGCAGTATGGCATGAACGACTTCATACCGAAACCCGTTGATATAAACGATCTATCGGCAGCTATTGCCAGGGCTGTTCCCCGCGTCAACAGCCATCGTTCTGCTGCGCTAAACCCCGAAGAAATACTGGACAACAGCACGATCCTCAGGCAGTACGGCGGAGACAACGAGTTTCTCAACGATCTCCGCATGATCTTCCTAAAAGAAATTCCGAACCGCGTGGAAAAGCTCCGCTCCGCCTTACAAGAAAAGGACCTTCAAAAAATAGCGAAACTCGCACATTCTTTGAAAGGAGTAGCAGGTACCGTGGGCGCAAAATCCGTGCTCACGCTCTCAACGCATCTGGAAAAGGTCGCAAAAAGCGGCCTGCAGGAAGAGACGACAGCTCTGCTCTCCCTCTTGGAAGAAGAACTGTCGAAAGTGCAATCCGTGCTGTCGAAATCCTGATATGCTTCCTCCATCACCCATTGCCGAGAAAAGCAGTGGATATCCACGGTATGTACGTTATGAGAAGCACCGCTGCAAGTAGAATGAAAAAAAACGGCATAGAATTTCTGTATATCGAGCTCAAAGGTTTGTTGAACCGGTATGAAGCGATAAAGAGGTTCAGTCCGACAGGCGGCGTTATGTAACCCAACTCCAAGTTCGCGAGAAAAATGATTCCGAGATGCACCGGATGAATCCCGAACAGGGTACCCAGCGGAACGATGAGCGGAACGACCACGGTGATGGCTGAAAATATGTCCATGAGGCAGCCTGTTACGAGAAGGGCGAGATTGAGAAGGAGAAGGAACAAGAATTTGGATTGTATGTTCATCGCGACCCAGTCGGTCAGTCTGGTTGCTACTTCCGCATCTATGATGTAATAGGATAAACCTCGGGATACGGCAAGAATCACCAAAACCCCTCCTATGATAGGAACGCATTTGAGCGCAACTTTTGGCAAGTCGCTGAGCTTCAAATCCTTGTTTATGAATACTTCAATTATAATCGCATATAGGACGGTCACTGCACCTGTTTCGACTATTGTCAGAATACCGAGGAAATAACCGAGAATGATAATGAAAGGAAGGAATATTTCCCAGATCGAGCCTTTTATGGAGCTCAACGCTTCTCGTATTCTGAAGGGGACCCTTTCGGACTTGTTTCGAATTGCAGAAACGATACCGACTAGGAACAGCACCAGCATCATCACCACGCCAGGAAGCACTCCGCCGATGAACATATCCTTGATGCTGATCCCTGCCACGACGCCGTACAGAATGATGGGAAGGCTTGGCGGAAACAGGAGTCCTATGCTTCCGGATGCAGTCAAAATGCCGGTTGCAAAATTCTCTTTGTACCTTTTCTGATCCGTGAGGATGATGAATAAAAGTCCCCCGAGGGCTACAATCGTAACTCCCGAAGCTCCAGTGAATGTGGTGAAAAAGGCGCATACCATGACAGACATAATGACAAGTCCGCCAGGCAACCATCCGAACAGAGCTCTGAAAAGACGGACAAGCCGCTCTCCGGCCTTGCTCTCCGAAAGTATGAAACCCGCAAAAGTGAACAAAGGAATGGCAGGAATGGTATCGCTCGTAAGCATGACATAGGCTTCGTTCGGCACTACTTCCAATGCGCCCCCTGCCTTAGCGAAAAGCAGATACGCGATTCCGCCAAGCACGGTGAAAATGGGAGCTCCCACAAAGGCGGATACGATCAGCAAAATTATGGCGGGTATGGCGATTACCGACATCGCATCGAACCAAAAACCCAGGAACCCCTCAAGGGCTCCGGCCATGTTCATATCGATAAGGCCTGCTACATTCGCCAAAGAAGAAAACCCGAAAAACGTCCCTACTATGAATCCGCTGCTTGCAATCAGACGTCGGATCGTTCCTCCCTTGAGCGTGATAACGCACCTCAAAGCCATGACGGCATACCCGACCGCCATAATCGCAGTGACGATTTTCACCGGGATAAAGCCTATATGCTTGTCAGCGTCGAATCCGATCAGTATAAAAGAGCACGAGCTCCACGCCAGAGCAGTCGTTATGCTTGCTCCTATGAAAGCTACAAATGTGCTGGCAATAGCATGTATTGGAGGTTTCGCCTTGTCCAAGCCGAGCGACAAAGATAGATGTCTGTTTTCCCTCGAGGTGATCATTCCGCCCACAAAAGCAATCCACAGAACGGTATGTAGAATATACTCGCTCGAAGACGGAATGCCGGTCGTAAAGAATTTCCGGAGAATCACTTCCACTGCAGGAAGAAGCGCGAGCAAAAACAACCCTATGAAAATTAGATAGTCCTCGATCTTATGAAAAAAAATAACAACTTTATTATCAGTTCCCATACAATTTTCGGTATTCCGTAGTTTCTCGCTCTATCCGCTCATATGCTGCATCAGAAAATGTCTTCCCTTTAAGCATCATAAACCCGGCAAACGTGTCTTTTTTCCATTTTTCCTGAGCATCTTTCGGAATATCGATAACTTTAAGACCATTCTGCTGCATGATCTTCATCGCTTCTTTTTCGATTTCTTTTGTCTTGGTATAGATGGTTTTCCCTATATTGTCGGCAGCCTTCAACATGTCTTCCTTATATTGATCCGGAATTTTTTTCCAGTCGCTCTCGTTGATCACAATGGCTCCTATCATAGGAGTGACCGGAAGATTGCACATGTTGTTTGCAAGGGCGAACCACTGATACGATGCTGCTACCAGCGGGTTCACGATAATCGCTTCCAAGGCATTGCTCTGAAGCTGGATCATGAGTTCAGTGAACGGCACATTAATCGGATTGTAACCGAGCGTTTTCCATGCTTGAGTGATCGCAGGTTCTCCGTCGAAGGAAGCCATTTTCAAAGGCTTCAGATCCTCAGGGTATACGACCGGTTTTTTTGCAAAGAAATTCACCCATCCGGCCATGGTCCACGTGAGCATTCTGAATCCTTTTTCTTGTATGAGTTGTTCGAAAAACGGCCTCACCTTATCCATAACGTACATAAACTCTTCGTCGCTGTTGAACATAATGGGTACGCTCAGCGAGAGCATATCGGAGTTTATTTTGTTCAACCCCATGTTCGTCAGGATTGCCGCCTGAAGCTGACCGATTCTCATTTTTCTGAGCATATCCGCTTCGGTTCCGGCTATACCGCCTGCATAGATCTTCACATCGACCCTTCCGCCTGTGATTCTTTTCCACTCCGCTGCGAGCTCTTTGAGCGCATCGTTGTACGGCGAATTGGCAGGAGCCACACTTCCCAGCTTTATAGTTATGGCGAATAAGGGATTCAGCAAAGCTACAATCAGAATAACGACTAACACGACTATTCGCTTACTCTTCATCTTCTATTTCTCCTGTGCCATCATCTTTCGGAAGGAAGAAATCGTCGATCCTGTCCAGATACCATTTCGCTTTTCTTTGGCTTATGATATTGGCAAGTCGCGATTTCGGATCCTTGTCCACATCGATCGCAAGAGCCTTTGACAAGAGATCCTTGAATTCGTCTACGTCCTGCTTTGCAATGGAACGCGTAGTAGCCAAGGAAACATAGGGCGAAGCAGAAAGCCCTTTCGACAGTTCCAGAGCCTTTTTAAAATGATAATCCACTTTGCTGATGTCTCCACCCAGCGAAGGCGGTAAGGAAGCATGGAAGCTCACGTAGAAATCGTGAATCGCCCCGTTGTTGAACGCTTCGTCGAGCTCCAACGCACGCTGCATCATAGCGGATGCTTTGGGAATTCCCAATGAAAGATTCACATCGAAGGGATCGGTCGAAAATGCGCCCACCCATCCGGCTCCTGCCCAGTAGAGGAAGGGCACATCTTCCTTTTTCATGGATGCGAGTATCGTTTTTATCTTTTCCGCATTTCCTTCCTCGAGCGCCTTGCGAAAACCCGAGTATTTCTTGTCGAGACTATTCAGCAAAATATCCCGTCCCCGGATATAGAGCTTCTTGGCTCTCACAAACATCTCGGCCTGTTTCTCGTACTCTTCGACAGTCAGCATACCGGCAGGCCCCTGAATGAAGGCATTGGCATACATAATGAAGCCGCTTCCCGTGGTGAGTTGCAATCCTCTATGTTCCGGAGACATTTCGAGAAGAGATTCGTACAGCTTCAGCGCAAAGGGGAGAGCGTCTCCTACGAGCTGAGGATCGTTGTCCCCTGTGAAAACCGTACTCTCACCGCCTCCGCCGAGCGCATCCGCGATCATATCCACTGCCATCTTTTGAATGGAACAAGATGCAAGGAATATGATACCGATACTTAACGCAACGCACGAAAGGAATAGTCTTCTCGTTTTCATGCCTTTAATCATGTCAATTTACGGGTATAAAATCAAGGGTAATCTATACATGTCGGCAATTTCAATATATAGCGCACATATACATTGTACTACAAAGATAGCGAAAAGGCGAAACATATAAAAACGCCTTGACAATTCAAACCGCAGCTCAAATACTTGATCATATGATGCTTTATATAGTGCGGCATGGAGCAGCAGAGGAATCGAATCCGAAAGGAGACAAATTCAGAAGACTGCTCCCCGACGGGGTGGAAACTGTAAAGAGGATGGCGGAATTCCTGAAGGGAACCCTGCGCCCAACGCTCCTGCTTTCCTCTCCGTTTGAACGAGCCAAGGAAACTGCGGAAATATTCAGAAAATTGTTGAGCTTTCCCGCGAATGTCATTCTGTCGGACTTTCTCTCCCCGGAAAGCGAACCCGACGAAGCTATTGAAGAGCTTCAGAAGGTGGGGAATCAGGATATCATGTTGTTCGGTCACAATCCTATGCTCTCCGACCTCGTCGCGTGTTTGGTCGGAGATGGGAAACTCAACATTTCCTTGAAAAAATCTGCAGCGGCCTGCATTCAGTTCAAAGGATCAGTCAGGAAAAGCCAGGGATCGCTCGTCTGGATCGTAACTCCCGCTCTCCTGAATTCCGATTTGGAGTGAAATCCGACCCATGGAGTGCTCGGGGCTACTCCATCCTCAGAATTTATAGCCAAACTTCCTGAGCATGGCTTTGCGATCGCTTTTGTCCGAATCCGCCTCTACTCCTTTGGGAGAGTATCCGTCCACCACTCCGAGAACTCCCCTGCCCTGCTCTGTTTCCGCAACGAGTATCTGGAGGGGATTCGCAGTTGCGGCAAAGATCCTCGCTACTTCCTGACAGGATTTGATCTGATTCAGAACATTGATCGGATACGCATTCTTCATGACAAGAAAAAACGTGTGACCTGCAGCCACAGCTTGTGCACATGCGGTCGCGTCTTTCACCAATTGAGGGTTGTTCCCTTCTGTGCGAATGAGGCACGGACCGGATGCTTCGCAGAACGCGATGCCATATTCGACTCCGGGAACAGCGGTGACCATGATTTCGGAAATATCTTCGACGGTCTTAATGAAATGAGACTGACCTACCACGATATTGCAGCCTTCGGTCCACGAAAGCTGTACGGATTGGATGTTTACACTCATATGGTTCCTCCTCAGTTGAGCAGGACATCCAGATCGATCTCTCCTGCGGTGCAGGGCATCTGAATGCCCCAGTTCGTGAGCAGCGCAGGATGAAGTTCCCCAAAGATGCCTGCCTGTTTTCCTTTATACACTATATTCGCAGCCCTTCCTCGTATAAAGCGCGGATCATCCGACGCTGCAATCTCGTACTCCTTAGCAAGGTAAAAGAAAAGAGCCGACACCTGCGAATTGATCGAGTTGAATCCGACATCTCTATCGGCAGAGAGGAATCCCAGAGAATTGACCGTTACAGAGCCGTAGTTTTCCGCAGGATTTATTCGTACGACCTTTCCGATTTCGAACACTTTGTGAGGGTATACCGCGTTACCCGAAACCGATTCCGTGCCGAGAAGACAGGGGAGTATCGAATTTCTCACATATTCGAAATTCTCGGACATGGGATTAGCTATACGTATAACTTCCTCTCCGGTGATATTCATCTTTTCGATGAAATCTTTTCTGGAACCGAGATAGTTGTAGATCATTTCCTGAAACCCAAGTCCAACCATGATGTCCTGCACCTTACGCGCATACTGCTCTTCATCCGAAAGCCGCCCCATGGTCAGCTCCCGAGGCATGAGAGGACTGAAAGTACCCATACCTCGTCCGATCATAATATCTTCGACTACATCTACAGGATGGAGAAAATCGTTCCTGTACTCAGGAGGAGTAACGATAAGCGTGTTTCCTTCAACAGTCACGGGACAACCCATGCTGCGTACCGCATCAGCCGCTTCCTGCGGAGAAAGTTTCTCGCCGAGCAGCTTTTCGGCATACCCTATATCCAGGGTAATCCGTTCCTGGAAGTAATAAGGGTTCACTATCTCCCTTCCGAAAGGAGTGTCGTATGGGTAAACAACTTTTACCGGCAGAATTGTGTATCCGGAATCCGCGAGGTCGCAGGCCACAATCGACGCGGTGAGGGTGAGGGAGGGAAGATCCGTGCCTGTGAGCTCTATGAAGAGATTCGAATC
>CAZWAS010000053.1:25653-25894 GCA_964631915.1 uncultured Spirochaetales bacterium
TACACTCTTTCCCTACACCTTCCGATCTCGCCCCGATCCTGGCGCTGTTTATAACAGGCGGGAAACTCAGCACTTCCCCCTTTGCATCCGTAATGAACGGGTACAAAGAAAAATCCTTCACGATAGGACCGAACTCCTGACCTTTCGGATGTTCCGAAAGTATCTGCTTGAGCGTAAGGCTTCTTTCGAAACCCAGAGGCACGAACGATGTGGCATCCGGAGATACCGCCTTGTACTGAAC
>CAZWAS010000054.1:0-3812 GCA_964631915.1 uncultured Spirochaetales bacterium
GTGTTCGCACCGCCTGCCCTGAAAATCTCGTATTCTCCGATCTCGCCGTCCAGATTCCGCTTGTGCTTGTGCCGCCATTCGTCGCGGTAGTTGCACGGGTTAGCCAAGAGCCTTCCTTGAACATCGATAAAGCCAAAATCGCATCCCCATGTGTCGATTCCTACGGAAACTATGTCCGGATATTCCCGGAAAGCTTTCAGCAGTCCGATATCCAATTCCGAAGCGAGACGTAAGATGTCCCAATACAGCGAACCTGCGTAATTGACGGGGCGATTGTCGAATTCGTGCACCACTCGAGTCGAGACTACGCGGCCGTCATAGTTCGCCACCAGACACCGGCCGTGACTGGCGCCATAGTCAAATATTAGATACTTTTTCCCTTCCATAGGTTTCATCCGTAACGTTTGTCTGCAGAAAATCCGGAAACGCTACCTCAGTATTGCTCCAGCTTCCCGTTGAGCTGCTGATTCAAGTCGAAAATCTTTTCCAGCGTTTCTACGTCTCCGGAACCGTCGATATTGGGCGATACCTTGTACGCATTTTTGAGCCGCGCGTTCCATTTCGCGCAGGTCGGATTTGCGCCCCACTTGCGATAGACTTCATTGATGTCTTCGCATTCGTAAAACAAGATAGAAAAATTCTTATACCGGTAAATAACCAATTCCTCCGCGCCTGCTTCCTTAAGCCCCTTGAGCGTTTCAGGCCAGGGATTTTTGTGCAGAGCCACATAATCTTCCATCTGGTCTTCTTGTATCTCGATAACAAAGCAATATCTTTTTTTCATCGCTGTCGCCCCCTCGGCACGTGGTATGGATGCAGGCCTTTCGGCCTGCATCTTATTTGAAAATCGCTTCCCGAATCACTTGCGCTGTCTTGCACGGGTTTCCCTCTTCGATCAATTCGCCCAGCCTTTTGAGGCCGATCGTATCGATGCAGTCGTCGAATTTCTGCATATTCAGAACGCTCTGCCGCGTCGCCTCGTACTGGTCCTCTCTGTAGGGGAAAATGTCGACTGATACAAACCCTTCGTATCCGACCTTCCTCAGCGAATAGAACATTTCGATGTATTCCGTCAGGCGCAGAGAACCAACTATCATATCGTCGTCCCACAGGTTGTAGTTGTCGTTGGCATGCATCATGAAGAGTTTGCCGTACCTAGCCGCGATCTCTATATTCTGTGCCACATTCTGTTGGGATTGGAAAACATGCCCGGTATCGATGGCCACGCCCACGTTTTTCCTGTCGATTTCCATGCACATCATCAAGGCCGTCATCGTGGTGTCCACCAAAGAGCGGTTTCTCGGTTCGCGGATCTTACCTTCCAGTGTAAGTTTGATGTTCGGATTATAGTCCGCCAATTCCCGCACATTGTTGATCAGATACTCCCACTGTTTCGCGTAATCCGTTTGGAACGGATAATCGAACCCATCCTGGCCGAGCCAAAGGTTTACGCTCGGTTTGCCCACAAGTTTCGTGTTGAAATCGATGTTCTGTTTGATGAGCTGCATGGCCTGTTTTCTGACTTCCGGATCTGCAGCGGATATAGACCCCTTCTGCCATCTCCGCTCCCCGAACACCAGCGGGAGAACGGAGGAAGCTTCTAAACCGGATTTGGTGAGAATCTCGTTCACGACATCTGGGTCCGAAAGAGGCCCGGACGGTGCCTGATACAGATCCGCACCTTTCAGAACTTTCATCCTTTCCAAGTTCTTTATAACCTCCGGAAACTCGACCTTGTCCACATCCGGATCCTTATAGCCGCACTTCATAAATCGGTCGCAAGTCTGGCCCAACGAACCGATGATGGCGCTGTATTTAATCTTACTCATTTCATGCTCCTACAAATCATGATCGTCGAATAGTTTTTTCAATGCCGCGCTACAGCTTCAGATCGATGAGTATCTCGATGCCTTCGCCTTTACGCAGTATCTCGATGCCCTCCCCGGTTTTCTCAAGCGGAAGGGTATGCGTTATCAACGGACGGAGATTGAGTTTGCCGCTCTCGAGTACCTTCACCGCCTTGGGGAAGGAATTGTTCGCAATCCATGTGCCAAGTACGGCGACCTCTCTGTTGGTTATCTGGTGCTGTTCCACCACCGGTTTGGCCTTCGCATTGAAGCCGAACAAAAGAACAGTACCGCCCTTTCTCACCGCCTTGATAGCCTCCCACATTTGGGAACCTACTACATCAACTGCATAGTCCGCGCCGATTCCGGTTTTTCCCTTTACGAACTCCGCAACGTTTTCCTTGGTCGGATCGATCACAAAATCGGCACCGCATGTGACGGCGTATTCGCGCCGCAAGGAAACAGGTTCCGAAACGATGATCGGATAGGCGCCGCATGCTTTGAGCATCTGGACGAATAAGAGCCCGATGGGCCCTGCGCCGAAGATATGAACGCTGTCGGAGGGGCTTACCGGAATCTTGTTGAGACCGTTGATCAGGCAAGCTAACGGTTCAGCAAAAGCTGCTATCTCGGGAGGCAGATCGTCCGCAATCTTATGCGCTACTTTTTCGGAGACTCGCACATACTCTGCGAAGCCCCCGTCGGCACCGATGCCCATGGGTATGATATTCTCGCATAGGTTCGGCAGATTGTGCTGACAATAGGCGCACACCCCGCAGTAATCGTTGGGGTTGGTGACGACCCTGTCACCGACTTTCAGCTTCTTAACTCCGGTGCCTACGGCGATCACCTTTCCCACCAGTTCATGACCGAGTATGGTACCCGGCTTCGCAATATATCCCGGCGGCACTTCCATGATATGCACATCTGTACCGCAGATGGAACACATCTCCACTTCCACGATCAAGTCGTCCGTTTTCTGGATCAACGGAACATCGACTTCTTTGATCTTCAATACACCATTCCCTTCAAACACCGCAGCCCGCATTTTACTTTTCATACGAATCGACCACCTCCTTCCTTGGCTCGCTTCTCCTGAAACGACGTGAATGCAGTAAAAAGAACGAACAATCACTCTCTTTTTTCATACATCGTATTGATCTTTTGGTTGATTTCATAATAACATACATGTATAAATTGTCAACTCTGTTGATATAGTTTTAACGTGACGGTAGGTACATATCGAAACGAAAATTCCACAACTAAATACCACTAGATGTATGGAGGGAAACCATGGGCAAGACAAAGTATATCGAGGACACATCGATTGCAGGCAGAAAGGAAGAGATCGGTATCAAGGTAAAAAGAATCGTCGAATTGCTGGAAGCGGAGAAACTGAATGCGCTGTACCTCACGAGGCAGTCGAATTTTTCCTGGATAACGGCAGGTGCCAACAATGTGGTCACGATCTGTACTGAAGACGGTGTCGCCGCCGTACTCGTTACGAAAGACGGCGGACTCTACGCAATCACCAATGTCGTAGAAGAGGCGAGGATGAAAGAAGAGCAACATCTCGAGGAGCTCGGATTCAAAGTCATGTCCCAGGCGTGGTATGAGAACCGCAACGAACAGTTCGTCGCTGATATCGCAGGCAGCCTGGACAAAGTCGGCGCCGATATCTCCTTCGGGAAAGCCAAGATGATCCAAGGCAAGATCAACCCTCTGCGTTTTTCCCTTACCGAGAACGAGATATGCCGGTATCAATACCTTGGAGATTACATGTCCGAGGCTCTGGAAAAATACCTCGCCACCGTTAAACCCGGTATGACGGAATATGAAATCGCCGGAGGGGTCGCAGGCGCTCTCTGGCCGAAACAGATAGACCAGGTGCTCTTCCTCGTAGCAGCGGACGACCGCATTTTGAAACACAGACACGCCGTTCCTACAGCGAACAAATTGAAGAAA
>CAZWAS010000054.1:3822-10141 GCA_964631915.1 uncultured Spirochaetales bacterium
TGGTATCGTGCAATGGAAGATATAAAGGACTGATCACGACCACCACACGGATGGTGTATTTCGGAAAACCGCCAGCAGGGTTACTCAAACAATACGAAAAAACCGCAGAAATCGAATGCCGTATGATAGCAGCCACCCAACCCGGTGTGGACGATCTCGTTCCCCATCTAGTCGGCAAGGAGGCATATAAGGAATTCGGCTACGAGGATATGTATTACAAGCACCATCAAGGCGGACCGCAAGGGTATTACAACCGCGAGTATCTTGTTTCGGAATCGCGACACCAAAAAATACAGATCAATCAATGTTACTGCTATAATCCCGTGGTGTCCGGCACAAAGACCGAAGACGCATTCATCGCCACCGAAAACGGTCCACTGTTCATCACGAAACCGAAGAGTTTCCCGAAGTTGACGGTCACTGTGGACAACATAGCAATGGAAAGACCGGGGATGCTCGTCATATAACACTTTTCACGCACCTCTTCTGCCTCAGCACCGACGCGATTTCGCCCCTGTCTCATCACAGGCAGAAGGGTGTCTATCATCCAAGATGATGAGTACTGAAGCGGTGGGATCATTGTGCTACCCCCATATAACTCGCTATAATTTTTTACAACAGAGAAAACCTTGCACCTCGCGTTATTGAATTATAATATGGATGTGAGGAGTACATACTTTCGTAAATGAGGATGTGGTGAAGAAAATTCTGGATTTCAGATTGGTCGAGTAACGGTACTCTCTATTGCAATCGCAGCTATCGCTTTTGCTTTTTCATTGGTCTGGGGATTGAGATTGACACCGCCGCAAATGCGGCGCGATATAAATCTAAGGGGAAATAGTGAAACAAAATATCGTACACATTGCCTTAGTGGTAAAAGACTATGATGAAGCAATAGATTATTATGTACATAAACTGAACTTTGAACTTATCGAAGACACATATCAACAAGAACAGGATAAACGTTGGGTCGTTGTAGCTCCACCAGGATCAGTAGGTACCACTATAGTGCTTGCTAGAGCATCAAAAAAAGAACAAGAATCGTTTATTGGGAATCAATCGGGTGGACGCGTTTTTCTTTTCCTAAATACCGATGATTTCTGGCGAGACTATAATAATATGATTGCAAAAGGAATAAGGTTCATACGTGAACCACAGGCTGCAGAATATGGTTTAGTTGCAGTATTTGAAGATTTATATGGGAATTTATGGGATTTGCTACAGTTGAATGAAGATCATCCTATAGCAAAAAGAATTCCATAATAATAAAACAGAATTGTGGAGGAGGATTTTATGGGATCAAATAGTGAGATAGCGCTTACATATTTTTCTAATGGTTTTAGTTGCTCGCAAGCTGTATTAGTTTCCCACTGTGAAGAATTAGGTCTCGATACAGAAAAGGCACTAAAAGTGGCTAGTGCATTTGGCGGCGGAATGGGGCACATAGGCGAGACATGTGGGGCGGTTACTGGAGCATTTATGCTCATAGGTTTGAAATACGGAAAATATACGAAAGAAGATACAGAGGCAAAAGAAAAAACATATTCTTTAGTGAAGAGATATACAAGTGAATTTAAGAAACAGCACGGATCGGTAAAGTGCAAGGAGCTTATTCCATATGACATTAGCATCAATGAAGAGCTAGAGAAAGCAAGGGAGGCACATGTGTTTACTACTATTTGTCCAAAACTTGTAGAGAGTTCCGTAAAAATTGTTGAGAAAATATTATCAGATGATGAAAAGTAACAATCGGTTGAACCTGAGCTGTGCTTTCGCACAGGTACATGCATGTGAGCGCAATGTGCAAGCGGATTGACAGATCTGACGCATCACATGATGATTATAGATATAAGGGGAACCGCTATTAACCTTCGGTCCATAGCAGGCACCTAATCCCTGGGAGGGAAGGAATTATTTTTCCGCATGAGAAAAAAATAAAGAGTATGTAGAGGTGCCCTACTATCATAGTCGGAGATGTCCATGAGGAAACAAAAAACTTTTTCTTTCATATTCGGTCTGATCTTATCGTTTGTCTTTGCCTCGTTATTTTCTCAAGCTAATGTGTTCTCTCAAGATGTATATATTGCCGGGACCGAATTGAATAGTAATGAAATATATGTAGCAAAATATTGGAAAAATCTCGAAGCTCATGATGTAACAGATGGAACGTTCAATGCCATGGCTAGATCTATCTTTGTCACTGGGAACGATCTTTTTGTTGCAGGATACGAGAAAAATGAAAAGAATAAAACAGTTGCTAAATATTGGAAAAATAATATTCCCATTGATTTGACGGATGGAGATAGGAATGCCTGGGCGAATGCAATTTTTGTAAGCGGTACTGATATCTATGTTGCTGGATGGGAAGATGGTCCAAACGGCAATTGTACCGCCAAATTCTGGAAGAACGGAGCACCTTTCATTTTATCCGACGCAGGCACCAATGCTCAGGCACACTCACTATTTGTTCAGTCGAATGATGTATATGTTGTCGGATTTAAGGAGAAAACAGTATACGCGAATTACAAACTCGTGACCAATAAATGTGCCGTGCTCTGGAAAAACGGAATAGAATATGAATTAACAGATGGTTCAAGGGAGGCTAACGCAACTTCGGTTTATATCTCTGGAAATGATGTTTATATTTGTGGGTATGAGGGAGAGGGACTTTTGACTTACCCCAAATGCTGGAAAAATCAGGATGAAATAAAAATAGATACCGATACCAAGCATGGAAAAATGAATTCGATATGTGTCGATACAAACAATATTTTTGCAGTCGGTACAAGCAATAACAAAAATTGCACCATATTATGGAAAAATAATACAGAAATAGCATTGCCCAATACGTCGGGACGCAATTCTTTCGGTACATCGATATTTGTATTGGATAATGATGTATACATTTCCGAATACGCCTATAACAAAAACTATGTAGCAACCGCTCGGTTTTGGAAAAATAATGATGTTTATCCGCTTTCAACAGGGATAAAAAACGCCTTTGCCTATTCCATTTATGTTGTAAAAAGGTGAGAATTACTATGGAGAATGGGGGATTCGAACCCCCGGCCTATTGATTGCGAACCAATCGCTCTACCAACTGAGCTAATTCCCCTTCTGTGCCAATCCGCACACGTGAGCCTATTGTACTTGAAAAAGACAAAAAAAGGAAGCCCCTGCAGAAAAAAAGCGAAGTACCGCAGACCGGAGGTGACCGAAGGTCGTAATTGGTAGGTACAGGGATGCCGAAAGCTACCCTTCTTTCCAGTTTTCCGGATCTATGATCCTGTTTCTCACCGCGAATTTGACCAAATCTATGACCGTGCCGAGGGACAATTTATTCATAATGCTCGTGCGGTAGTTTTCGACGGTTTTTCTGCTTAGAAAAAGCATCCCTGCTATTTCCTTTGCAGTTCTGCCTTCTGCAAGCAGCGTGAGTATCTCCCGCTCGCGGAGGGTCAAAGACGAATACGCTTTCCCTTCATCCGAAACGGAAGAAATACGGTGCGCTTCCTGTCTGGACAAATTCTTGGAAATAGTGCTGTCGAGGTACATATCGCCTTTTATCACTGTCTGCAGGCAGGCAACGAGCATTTCCGGGTTCGAATCCTTGACGAGATACCCGTTCGCACCCGAAGACAAGGCTTCGTTGACATGCTCCGAGTCCGTATGCATGCTGAGTATGACGGTCTTCGTACCAGGAGCCGCTGCGCGGACATCCCTGAGCAGTTTGAGGCCCGAAGCATCCGGCAGAGATATATCGATCAGTGCTATATCCGGCGCATGTTCGGAAATAATGGAAAAACCTTCTTCTGCGGTACCTGCCTCGCCTATCACTTCGAACGGTCCAAAAAAATGCAGAAGTGTCTTTACGCCTTCCCGAACGAGTGTATGATCATCGACAAGCACGAGAGTGATCTTCTTATCCACGATTGAAGTCCCTTCGATGAAATTATGAGCTATTACTCATTATTTGGCAACACCGCGCGAAAGTTCCTGCGTATACCGGCATCTTCCCAGAGTGGTGATCCCAGGATTCGCTGTCGGAACCGCAGGGTTCATCACTGCTTCCTTCCGCTGCGGCCATCACAGCCTTATCCGCAGTGCTCGGCACACAGGTTGCCATACAGGACGCGTATTGATACCGTTGCACGAACAATGCTCATCTGCTATAGTTTTTTTGTCCCATGGCAGAGTTCGTGCATCTCCACAATCATACCGACTACTCACTTCTCGACGGGGCAGCTTCCGTAAAGAGCCTGGTAGCGAAGGCGAAAAGCCTCAACATGAACCATGTGGCCATAACGGACCACGGTAACATGTTCGGAGCGCTCCGTTTTTACAAAGAATGCAGAGATGCGGGCATCAACCCCCTCATAGGATGCGAGTTTTACGTGACTCCGGGCTCTAGGTTCCTGAAAACGGGTACCGAATCCGGGAATAACTACTACCACTTGGTTCTCCTCGCTCAGGACGAGGCGGGATATCAGAACCTGATAACGCTCTGTTCGGCAGCATATACGGAGGGTTTTTACTATAAACCGCGAATCGACGACGAATTGCTCTCCGCTCATTCCGGAAGCCTTATATGCCTTTCCGCATGTCTGGCAGGGGAAATTCCCTCTTTGATACTGGCCGGCCAGGAGAAAAAAGCTGTGGATAAGGCTTTGGCCTATCGAGACCTGTTTGGAAAAGATAAGTTCTACCTGGAGCTTCAAGAACACGGGATTCCCGAACAACGAACCGTAAACCGCACTCTTGTGGATATAGCAAAAAAAACCGGAATACCCCTGGTCTGCACGAACGATACCCACTATACGGATCGAGAAGATGCCAATGCGCAGGACATCCTCATTTGCATAGGTACGAACAAGAAAAGAGACGAGCAGAACAGGATGCGGTTCCCCGGAAGCGAGTTTTACCTGAAATCCGCGGATGAGATGGCACGGATATTTTCGGAAGTGCCGGAATCCGTCAGGAATGCGGTCGCCATAGCGGAGATGTGCAAACTCTCCATCAACCTGCCAGGCCCCTTGCTGCCGGACTATGCCATACCTCCCGGCTTCTCAGGCCCCGAAGATTTCCTCAGGCATCTCACAATGGAAGGCCTTCGTAAACGCTATGGCGATGTTTTGCCAGAACTGAAAGCGAGAGCGGAATACGAGCTCGATATTATCATACGCATGGGATTCACCGGTTACTTCCTTATCGTGTGGGATTTCATCGATTTCGCGAAGAATCACGGTATTCCGGTCGGTCCGGGCCGTGGATCGGGGGCGGGGTCCATTGTCGCATATTCGCTTCGTATAACCGACATAGATCCCCTCAAGTATAACCTGCTCTTCGAACGATTTTTGAATCCGGAACGCGTCTCCATGCCGGATTTCGACATCGATTTCTGCTTCGTGCGAAGGCAGGAAGTCATAGACTATGTGACCGAGAAATACGGCAAGGATAGAGTAGGCCAGATCATAACCTTCGGAACCCTGAAAGCGAAGGCCGTCGTACGGGATGTGGCTCGCGTGTTGGATATCCCGTATGCGGAAGCGGATACCATAGCCAAACTCGTGCCGGAGGGCCCGAAAGTGAGCCTCAAAAAAGCGCTCGAACAGGAACCGAAGCTCAAAGAAATGACGGAAAAAAACGGCATATACAAGGAGCTCATGGAGGCAAGCCTGAAGCTCGAAGGGCTCAACAGGCATCCGTCGACGCACGCGGCAGGAATCGTCATAGGAAAGGAAGCACTCACGAAATACGTGCCGCTCTACCGCGACCCGAAGACCGGATCGGTTTCCACGCAATACACCATGGAGCAACTCGAGGATTGCGGTCTCGTGAAAATGGATTTTCTGGGATTGAAAACCCTCACCCTCATTCAGAACACCGAGGCTCTCATACGAAAACGGATACCGGATTTCAGTATCCGAAACATCCCGGAATGCGATAAAAAAACATTCGATCTGCTGGGCGAAGGGAAAAGCACCTGCATTTTCCAGTTTGAAAGTTCGGGCATGCAGGCCGTATTGAAGCAAGCGAAACCCACATCTATAGAAGACCTGATCGCGTTGAACGCCTTGTATCGGCCGGGCCCCATGGACAACATACCGCAGTTCATAGACTGCAAATGGGGAAGAAAACCCATAACCTATCCGCTTCCCGCTCTTGAACCTATACTCAAGGAAACGTACGGCGTCATCGTGTACCAGGAGCAGGTCATGGAAATAGCCCGCGTAGTCGCAGGCTACTCGCTCGGCCAGGCTGACTTGCTGCGCCGCGCAATGGGAAAAAAGAAGGCCGAGGAGATGGCCAAACAGAAAAC
>CAZWAS010000054.1:10225-18042 GCA_964631915.1 uncultured Spirochaetales bacterium
ATTCAATAAGTCTCATGCTGCGGCGTATGCAGTGCTCGCCTATCAGACCGCCTATCTGAAAGCGAATTTCCCTGCGGAATTCATGGCAGCGAATCTCACGAACGAGATCAATGCCCTCGATACCCTGGCCGAATATATTGAAGAAACGCGGGGTATGGGCATCGAAGTGTTGCCTCCCCATGTAAATTCGTCGGATAAATATTTTTCAGTGAAAGAAGGGAAAATCGTGTACGGTCTGATCGGCATAAAAAATGTGGGAGATTCCGCTGTAGATGAAATTATCAGGGCGAGGGAGGCAGGAGGGCCGTATACTTCGCTCACGGATTTTCTGGAACGGGTCGATTTGAAAGTTGTAAACCGTAAAGTGCTGGAAACCCTCATACAGAGCGGTGCCCTCGACGACGGGGTTTTTTCCCGCGCTGCACTCTTCTCTAATCTCGACAGAGCGCTCGCGTTCGTGACCCAGAAAAAAGAGAGCAAGAAGTTCGGACAAGTTTCTCTGTTCGAATCCATGGAAAAAGAAGTGTTTCCCGGCATAGAGCTCGAACCTGTGGAGGAATGGCCGCACGCGGAACTGCTCAGATTCGAAAAGGAGAACCTCGGGTTTTATTTCTCGGGGCATCCTATGGACAAGTACAAAAAAATATGGCAGAAAGTCGTGACTCTCGATCTTTCGAAACTCGATCGGGCACAAGCGGATAAGACCTATCACCTCATAGGCACGATCAAAACCATGCGGGAGATTCAAACAAAAACAGGCAAACGGATGGCCTTCGCTCAATTCGAGGATTTCAACGGTTCGATAGAGCTCGTAATCTTTTCCGATGCATACGAAAAATACCGCGAACGGCTGAAAAAAGATGTAGCGATCGGAATAACAGGAAAGGTCGATTTTCAACGCGGTGAGGCCAAATTCAAAGTTGAAGAGGTGAAAAATCCGGAGGACCTGCCGGAACAGGAAGCCAGGGAAGTCCATATACGAATTTCCCCCGATATGGAAGAAAGCGATGCGGAACGGATTCGGGACTTCGTCTTGGACAAGCACGGGAACTGTTCCGTATATATCCATATACGAAAGCAGGGAAAAGAGTTCGTCATAAAGGCATCGAACAGCCTCTCTCTCTCTTCGCATAACGATGTGCTTTCCGTCCTGAAGACGTATCCCCGAATCCAGGAAGTGTGGAAAGAATAATAATGGAGGAATGAATGATTTTCAGAACAATCATGCAGGTTGTAAGCGGTCTGTTAACCCTGTACATGCTGCTCATTTTCTTGCGCGTCATCCTGAGCTGGTTTCGGGGCAATTTTTACACGAAACCGTATCAACTACTCATCCGCATCACCGAACCCTACCTCGGCTATTTCAGACGATTCAAGGCGCTCAAAACCGAACGGTTCGACTTTTCCCCCATCGTCGCTCTTATGGTGCTCGTGGTGCTCCTCAACATTTCCGATACGCTCGCCCATTACGGCAGAATAACGTTCGGCTTGGTGCTTTCGTTCATCGTGCAGGCGCTCTGGTCTGGGGTAGCGTTTTTCCTCATTTTCTTTTTCATACTCATCCTCGTACGCTTCATAGCGCTGAGCGTGGGGAGGAGCTCTGTGTCGCCCGTGTGGTTGTCCATAGACATGATCATCGAACCTGTGCTCGTGAGGATCGCTGCTCTGTTTTCGCGGGGAAAACCCATGAGTTACCGCAACGGACTCATACTGAGCGGGGCAGTGCTTCTCATCATCCGCATTCTCGGAGGACTCCTCATAAAGCTGATTACGAATATTTTGCGTAGCATACCTTTTTAGAGCACCATGTTCGTCCGCGAACTCCGGCATCCGGTACGGGAATTGAAAGGGATCGGTCCCAGACTTGCCCAGGAACTACAGAATCTCGGCATCTTCGCCGTGAAAGATCTGCTCCTCTATTATCCGCGGGCCTACGAAGACAGATCGAGGCCTGTTACGCTTTCAGAAGGAGCGAACGGCATTCCGGTGAACACCGTAGTGGAAGTAGTAGCCCACCAGTACATCGGATGGGGCAAAAAGAAAACGCTGAAAGTATACGTGCGAGACGATTCCGCCACTGCAAGCCTCGTCTGTTTCGGGAGGAATTTTCTCGCCCAACAGCTCGTTCCGGGGAAAAAGCTTTTCCTCTACGGATCGTTTCAGTACCGATACGGAGAGCTCCAGTCCACATCCTTCGAATTCGAACCATATTCTGATGCTCCCTCTTCCTTTCGGTCCATACTTCCCGTGTACCCTTTGTCGGGTAATCTTTCTCAGGGTGTATTGAGAAAGGCGATGCGTCAAGCAGTGTTCTCGTACGCAATCAACATCGAAAACGAACTGCCCGAGCGGATTATCCGGGCGCAAGGCTTCCTCTGTAAAGGAGAAGCGCTCAAGCAAATCCATTTTCCGGATTCAATGGAGAAAAAAAAACAGGCCGAAGCATCCCTTGTATTCGAAGAGCTCTTTTACCTCCAGCTCATCGTAGGGAGGAGGGCTCAGCGGAGGAAAACGGCGAACGGCGAACCTATGCGGGTAGCGACACGGCTCCAGCAGAAGCTCATCAAGCGCCTACCCTTCTCTCTCACGCCCGATCAGAAAACGGTGCTTGAGGAAATCGCACAGGATATGGCCGCCTCCGTACCCATGGCGCGGCTTCTCCAAGGCGATGTGGGTTCCGGCAAAACGCTCGTAGCATTCCTCTCCTGCCTGCCTTACATAGAGGCTGGATTCCAAGTTGCTTTCATGGCTCCCACGGAACTCCTCGCTCGCCAGCATGCCGAAAACGCGGCAAAGCTGCTCGAACCGCTCGGAGTGCGCCTCGCTTACCTTTCCGGAAATGTTAAACAGGAAAGCAGGAAACACCTCCTTCGGGCCCTAGCCGAAGGAACCATAGATCTCATCATCGGTACCCATGCCCTGTTCATGACGCAAGTGGTATTCAAGAACCTGCGTTTCGTCATTGTGGACGAACAGCACAGATTCGGAGTGCTCCAGCGGATCGCGCTCATGGAAAAAGGGAGAATCCCCGATCTTCTGCTCATGACTGCCACCCCCATCCCGCGCACCATGGCGCTGACAGCCTTCGGGGATCTCGACATATCTACGATCAAAACCATGCCCCCTTCGCGAAAACCCGTGATCACCCACCTCGCGCGTCAGGGCAACGAAGGAAAAGTGTATGCGTGGGTGAAAAAAGAAGTGCGGAGCGGGAGGCAAGCCTACTTCGTGTATCCCCTTATCCAGCAATCCGAAAAACTTTCGCTGAAAGACGCGCAATCCATGTTCGACGATCTGAAGAATACCGTATTCAGGGAGTTTTCCCTCGGCCTCATCCACTCGAAAGTGCCGGATGAGGAAAAAGCTGCTACCATGAGCGGTTTCGTACGCGGAGAGATTCAAATACTCGTCGCTACCAGCGTGGTGGAAGTGGGCGTGGACGTTCCGAATGCGACTTGTATGGTCATAGAGCATGCCGAACGGTTCGGCCTGTCGGCATTGCACCAGCTTCGGGGGCGTGTGGGAAGAGGCGAACATCAATCGTACGCATTTCTCATCTACAATCAGGATCTCACCGAAGAAGGGAAGAAGCGGCTCCTCATCATGAAGGAGTATTCGGAGGGATTCCGTATAGCGGAAGAAGACCTGTCCATGCGAGGCCCTGGGGATATGCTCGGAACCAGGCAATCGGGTTTTCTCAACCTGACCATTGCCGATCTCGCGAGGGATACGGAAACTCTCGTGGTTGCAAGGCAAAAAGCCTTTTCCATCGTCGAGGACGATCCCGCGTTCCTCAAACCCGAGAACAGCGTGATCCGCGACGTGTTCGCTCGGGTTCCGCCCTTTGAAACCGGTATGCTGGATGGGGGATGATCGATGAGAATCACAGGTGGCATATACAGAGGCAGAACGATCGCATGCCCGAAAGGGGAAATACGGCCTGCAATGGACAGGATGAGAGAATCGGTCTTCGCCGTACTCGGCGATCTGGAAGGAAAGTCCTTTCTCGACCTGTTCAGCGGCTCAGGGGTCATAGGCATTGAGGCGGCATCCCGCGGGGCCGAACCGGTCGTGCTCGTGGAAAAAGACTACATAAAAAAAGACGTGCTCAGAGAGAATATTTCGTTCGTGAAAAGCGAAATCCGCTTCTTCATTCAGCCGGTGGAGCGCTTTATAAAAAAAGCGGAACCCTTCGACATCATTTTCCTCGATCCGCCCTTTCCTATGAAAAACAAATTGAACCTTCTGCAAGCCATCGAAGAAAGGGGGATTCTTAAACCGGGAGGGCTGCTCCTCATGCACTACCCTAAGGAAGAGTCTTTCCCAGACTCCATAGGGTGTTTGGCGAGGGTCGATGTGCGCAGCTACGGACGATCCGTTGTCATCTTCTATGCTCGACCCGCGTGATGATCAAAGATCGAGAGCTTTGAGCCACTTTTTATACTGCTCCTGCACATCGACTGCTTGTTCAGGTTGAAACAGCCATGGCGGCTCACCCGATTCCTTTCCTTGTTCATCTTCACGGAGATGCAGAAATTCCTTTTCGTACTCTTCATCCATACGGTGCCCCCGCTTTCTGCGTAAAGCATATCCCCTTTTCGCTGATTTTCAATACGGATATTCGAATCTGCACGAGGAATAGCCGAATTCGCGAAATTCCATACGATCGACCTGTCGTTAAAAACAGGGTTTACTTAATTGTAAATCCCGCTTATTATAAACGTCACTACAGAGAAATCGCACACATGTCGAACCTATACCATAAAGGATTGCAACGTGAGTAAACGAGTAGTGCAAATCGAAAGAAAAACCAAGGAAACCGAGATATCGGTAGTGCTCGAGGTATCGTCAAGGGGGACAGTGTCGATCCAGACAGGAATCCCCTTTTTCGAACACCTCCTCCATGCTATGGCGTTCCATGGGGGCTTCAATCTCAGTATCGACGCCAAAGGCGACACCGAAGTAGATCCCCACCATCTCGTTGAGGATACGGGCCTCGTGCTGGGAGACGCTTTCAACAAAATTCTCACCAGCTTCGGACCCGTCGCACGGTTCGGCCATTCGGTGATACCGATGGATGAGGCTCTTTCCGAAGTAACGATCGATGTATCGGGCAGACCCTATCTTGTATATCAAGCAGTCTTTCCGCAAGATGTTTCCGGAACATTTCGCATGGCTCTGATCCGAGAATTTTTTGTCGGTTTTGCAAATAAGGCGTTTCTCACACTGCATGCCGTATGCAAATATGGGGAAAACAGCCACCACATGGCTGAATCCCTGTTCAAGGCATTCGGAAAAGCCTTAGGCGCAGCATATGCTGAAAAACCAAAGGATGAAGAGATGTCGACGAAAGGAGTCATCTGAAAACACACCATAGCAGCCGGATATTTGCTTTTCTCAGAAGAAATGCGTACAATTGTGTGATTGAATAATAATGTAAACAGATGAAAACTGATGAAGCGTTGAAGAGAATCCCCAAAGAAGGATTTCTCAAAATAGGAAAGTTAAAGCCGCCGGAATTGCAACCTCAGCAAAAGACCGCATTGAACAGAAAGGGAAATGAGCTGTTCAACAGCGGAAATCTCGACCAGGCGAGGAAAATTTTTATTACCACTGGGTATACGGATGGGCTCATACGATTAGGAGACATATATAAGAAAGAAGGCAGGATACTCGATGCATTGAAGATGTATTGGGCTGCGCCTGCACCGAAAAAGGTGGAGCAACTCATCGAGAGGGCAGTGGTTATACTTCGCAGTTGGTTAAAGGATGAAGGGAATAATGGAGAAATTCATGGAAGACCGGACTGAAAGGGAATCATATGACGAGGAACTGGAAGCAAAGAACGAAACTGAACTATTGAACGAGATATCCGAACTCTCAAAAAAAGGATACCACTTTCTGAAAGAAAACAAAATCCAGGAAGCGGAGAAAAATTTTAACACGATCCTGTCGCAGGATCCGAATAACAATTACGCATTGGTAGGCCTCGGAGATGCGGCTCGGAAAAAAGGCAGATTCAGGGATGCGATCGATTTTTACAAGCGCTGCCTCAAAATCCATCCGGGGAACAACTATGCCTTGTTCGGTTTGGCCGACTGCTACAAAGCGCTCAACCAGTATGCAAAAGCCATAGAAATCTGGGAACAGTATCTGCTCCATGACGATAAAAATGTCACGGTGTTGACCCGCATCGCGGATGCATACAGAAAAGTGCGGGATTTCGCTAGATCCAAAGAAATCTATCTGAAGGTGCTGGAAATGGAAAAGGATAATCCCTATGCCCTCATAGGCCTCGGGCACCTCCATTACGATTTCAAAGAGTACAAAGAAGCGTCGAAGTACTGGGAACGGATGGTACAAATAAAGGACGGGAAGGTCGATATCCGAGTGCTCACATCCTTAGGCAACTGCCACAGAAAATTGAAAACTTTCGAGGGAGGAATTCTATATTTCAGCAAAGCTCTCGACATTGAACCGAACAATTTCTACGCCCTCTTCGGCATGGCGGACTGCTACCGAGGGCTGAACAAACAGGACAAGTCTCTGGAATACTGGAACCGTATTCTGGCGATCGATCCTGAAAACAAAGTGATACTCACTAGAGCGGGCGATGCATATAGGAATATGAATGAACTCGACAAAGCGGAACAGTACTACAGGCGCGCGCTGAATATCGAATTCGATGCATACGCGATACTCGGCCTTGCTCTGATCAACAAGCAGAAGGGAAATTATCAGGATGCTATAGAATCGCTTCTCGGCCTGCTGAAAAACGATGAGAGAAACCACCGGCTCTATATCGAGATCGCCGAATGCTATGTAAAACTAAACAGGCGAGACAAAGCAGTGGAAATACTGAACGAGTTTCAGAAGCTCGGAGCGAAGAATTCATTTATAGGCGATTTCATCGAACGGCTTCAATCCTGACGGCTATGCACATACTCGGATTATTCCCTGAAGAGATTACGGAAAACATCGGTATTCCCGAACGATACAGGGGAAAACAGATATTTCAGTGGCTTTCGCGGGGAACCGATTCGTTCGAGGCAATGACGAATCTTCCTGCCGACCTCAGAAAGCGACTTTCGGAACGGGCGTCCATATTCACGGCGTGCACGGAAGACTCGCTCATAGATAAGGACGGAACGGGAAAGCTCAGAATTCGGCTCGAAGATCGCTGCCTTATAGAAGCGGTGGTGCTTAAGGATAAGGAAAACCGCAAAACCGCCTGTCTGTCGACCCAAGCAGGGTGCGCCATGGCATGCGCCTTTTGCAAAACCGGCACGCTTGGGTTGAAACGTAATCTGTCCGCAGGGGAGATCATCGAAGAATATCTCCTTCTCAAAAAAGGATTCGGGATCATAGATAATGTCGTTTTCATGGGTATGGGCGAGCCGCTCCATAATCTCGGCGGAGTGCGCAAGGCTGTAGCCTGGCTCTGCCATCCGGAAGGGAATGCCATGTCCCAGAAGCGGTTCACGGTTTCCACGTGCGGAATAGTAAAAGGGATCAGGGACCTCGCAGACAACGGCCCTGCAGTCTTTCTCGCCGTATCGCTCATCACCGCTGATCAAAGGCTGAGGGACGAGCTCATGCCCGCCTCAAGGGGGAATCCCCTTTCGGACCTCAGGGATGCGCTGAACTATTTTCAGGGTAAAACCGGAGACAGAATAACGTTGGAAATCGTCCTTCTCGAAGGCAGAAACGACAGGGAGGAAGACCTCGACTCGCTGAAAGCCTTCGTTGGACGGTTAAAGGTCATTGTGAACCTCATTGCGTGGAATCCGGTTGAGGGACTTCCGTTCAGAGAACCG
>CAZWAS010000054.1:18068-24662 GCA_964631915.1 uncultured Spirochaetales bacterium
CTCCAAGGGCTCGAAGCACGCGGCATCCCGGCAGTACAGCGGTACAAACGGGGAAGAGGCATACAAGGAGCATGCGGTCAGCTCGGAAGCATAGGCTGATTTCCGCATTAGGGACATTGGATAAGGCCGTGCGCCCAGAGGCAGCCGCCGCATGCGGGATGCACGTTCCCGAAGCAGTCTTCGAGGTTTTTTTCCGCCAGTTCGCAGCTTGAACAGAGAGAACAGGGTGCAAAATCGAACTCCATCACCCGTTCCCTGAACGCTCGGTAATCCTGTGACGACCATAAATCGAGCAGATCGCAGCTTTTCAGCGAACCGACAAAGTATTCCTGGCTTCTTCTGACGAGGGGGCCGAGATAACTGTCGTACGAATGGAGGAGAGGGAGACAGGGGCTCACCTTGCCGTCCCAGCGCACGCTTGTGCTCCCCTTGAGGATGAACGGACAGGAAGAGACCCTGCCAGGAGAATCGCCGCTTGCGAAATCAGTCCATTCGAACATACGGAATAACTTCGAGAATCCTTCCATCACCCCATCTGTTGCATCGATGCGAGGCATATAGATATCGCATATTTTCTTGTCGCTGTTCGAAAGCGCCTGCATATAGAGCATTTCGTTTTTCAGTTCCTCGTTATACGCGAGTACGTTGCTTATGGAAAACTTTTTAGCGCCGAGGCGAATACCGATTTTTACCACTTCGGGAAGGTCTTTGATATTGCGCTTCATGGCGACGAATGCAATGCCGAGCTCCGGTATACGCTTGTGTCCAAAAAAGCGGAGCCTCCTCAGCTCCTTGAGGTTGTCCAGAACAAGAGGCAATGCATCCCCCTGTCGGACATCCGCATAACTTTCAGGAGAAGCTCCGTCGATGGAAACCCACAGAAAGTCAAGCCCTGCTTCGCACAACCCGTCCAGCGTATCCTTGCTCAGCAGGATACCGTTCGTAATGAGCTCGGTTCTGCATCCTGAGTCGTGCGCACGCTGTACGTATTCGAGCACGCGAGGATGGGAGAGCGGTTCACCGAACCCGCCGAAAAACATCATGGGCATCTGTTCCAGAGGACGTATGCTGCGGAGAATGCGGCCGAAGATCTCTTCATCCATGATTCCTGCGGGTTCATCCCACACGTGCCGGATACAGGTTCTGCACGATAGATTACACTGATTGGTGAGCTCGATATTGACTCTGGCAAGGTGGGACACGCTGCGGCGAATATGGAGAAAATTTTCTCCTGGAACGAACGTCAATTCGTCTCCCGCTCGGAATCCGAACCGGGACGCAATGTCGGCCGGTATGAGGAGCGCTCCGTCATGCTGCACTCGTATTCTGTTTCTTTCCATGCTTTCCCTCTGCCCGCCATTATGCATATCCGACTGAATTTGAAAAGCGGTCCGCCGGTTTTACACGGCCGGCCTTCCAATTTTCCTGTACACGGTCATGCACCTTGACCGCAGGATACGCGAATCCTTCGAACAAGGCGGTTTCCAGTATGTCTTCGGCATGATGATTTTTCCGGGGTGTTATTTTTCTTGCTTACGCAGAGCCATCTGAGCCTCTTCCAGCCTTGAGCTGAAATCGCTCGATTTGAACATCCTCATCCATTTTTTCAGCAGGACGTAACCGCCGAAGCGCAGGATCGCGTCGCGGAAATGATGTTTTTTCCACCGCATGTAGGTGTCTACTATGTATTTCACCCTGAAAGAAAAAATGGAAAACGAGGAGATAATGGCGATGGGAGGGAAATGGATAAGCAGGGTGAACAGGAGTTTGAATACGGTACCAAGCCTGTAGAGTCTTCCCATAACTTTTCTGATCGCAGGCTGGAGCTCCTTGACATCGATCCCCTCGTCAGGTTCGAAAAGGGGAAATTGGCCGTCGTAGTATTCCCAGCCGATCTTGTCCAGGGGATATACTCTGCCCTCCTCTTCCAGCCGTTTCCTGAGTTCGGTGCCCGGAAGAGGAATCGTAAGCAATACCTGAATGGTCGGTAGTTTCGCCTTGATCACGAAGTCCTTGAACCGCTGGATCCGTTCGTCGAGAGTCAGTTTCACCTGTTTGGTATCTTTGTTGGGATATCCGAATATGAACATTCCGTGAATCTTGAACCCGTATTTCCTGAAGGTCGCAGTCCAGTCCAGCATATCCTTCGAGAGATATCCTTTGTTCATGGCCAGAAGCTCTTCGTCTATGGGCGACTCGTACCCTATGGCGAGGTTCAGCACGCCGGCTTCTCTCATCGCCTTGAGCAGTTCCGGATGCCGGGCGTCAGCAAGTCTGATCTGTACAGTGAACTGCAGGCGTAGGTTCTTTTTTTTCTGGTATTCAGCGAGGAGGTTGCAGAATCTGATGGAATCCTTGATGTCTGCGCCGAAATGATCGCTCACCTCGAAGAATTTTCTCGCCTTGCGGTGTTCTGCGAGGTATGCGACCTGTTCCATGACCTTTTCCGGCCGCATGCATCTGGTTCTGTCCTTCACCGCACAGAATTCGCAGTTGGAGTTGCATCCTCGTATGCGCCCCACGGGATAATAGACAATTTTCGCATACCGCACGAGATCGAAATTGGGCTGAGGCTGGGAATCGAAATCAGAAATCAAAGGTCTTTCCGGAGTGCGTACGGTTTCCCCGTTCCTCCTGAACGCGATACCTTTCACGCCGTCGAGCGGAAGATTTTTTTCCCAGGCCGTGAGCAATTCGACTATAGTCTCTTCGCCGTCCCTGAACACCACGACATCCATACCGTTCGCAAAGGCTTCTTCAGGCATATACTCGGTATGCTTTCCGCCTGCCACCATCTTGACGCCGAAACCTTTGTATAAGGAACAGAGCTCGTAGACTCTCGGCATAGTGGATGTGAGCGAACAGTAAAATCCGATCACATCCGCAGGGCGTTCCTCCTGCAATTTCCGATGATCGGGCCGTTTGAACTCATCTTTGGGGCAGTATCTGCTCTTGCAGTTGTTCTCGTCTATGATCTCCACATCCCACAGAGGGAGCTTGCTCGCTGCTGTTCCCACGCACACAGCTCCGAGAGCAGTAATCTGATCCGCAAACCCCGAATATATATTGAAAGCCGGAAACGCGGGAATGACCAACCTGAACCGATAGCGTTTCATCGTCCCCCCTAGAGTTTCTTATCTTCGAGAACGGCCCTGATACGCCGCACTCCGCTCGAAGAGGACTGTTCCTTCACAATTTTGAAGTGTCCAAGCTCGCCGGTGCGTTCCACATGGGGACCTCCGCACACTTCTTTGGAAAAATCGCCGATGGTATACACCTTTACGGTATCTTCGTACTTTTCACCGAAAAGTGCAATCGCTCCTTCCGCCTTCGCCTTGTCCAGGCTCATCATCTCCATAGATACCGGCAGATCGCGCCTGATCTGTTCGTTCACAATATCCTCCACCCGCTTCAGCTCTTCGTCCGTCATTTTATCCGGATGCGAGAAATCGAAGCGCATGCGCTCTGGCGTAATGTTGCTGCCCTTCTGTTCCACATGGTTTCCGAGCGTCATCCTGAGCGCCTTGTGCAGAAGATGAGTCGCTGTGTGGAGCTTCGTCGTCATTTCGGAATGATCCGCGAGCCCGCCTTTGAACGTTTTCTCCGCTCCCTGTTTGGACAGCTCCTGATGCTTTTCAAAAGCTTCCTCGAACCCTGCTCTGTCCACAGTAAGGCCGTGCTCTGCGGAGAGCTCTTCTGTGAGTTCGATGGGGAATCCGTATGTATCGTAGAGTCTGAACGCCACTCTGCCCGGAATGATTTTCGAGGGGTTTTTCGCGAGATTCGGTAGCATTTTTTCGAACTCATGCTCACCTTTCTTCAAAGTCTGAAGGAAGCGTTCTTCCTCTAGGGTAAGCTCATTGAGAATAGTGTCTCTGTTCATCTCTAGTTCGGGGTAAATGTCCTTGTACATATCCACCACCCGCTCTGCGGGTCGAGAAAGAAATTTTTCGTCGATGGAGAGTTTTCTCCCGTGGCGTATGGCCCTCCGTATGAGCCTGCGCAGGATGTAGCCCTGTCCGAGGTTCGAAGGTTTTACCCCCTTCGCGTCGCCTAAGATGAACACGGAAGCTTTCACGTGATCCGCAATGATCCGTATTGACTTATCCGTATCTTCCCGGACCCCGTACGTTGCTCCTGAAACAGTTTCGATTTCCTTGATGATAGGGATGAACAGCTCCGTGTCGTACACGGATTTTTTCCCCTGAAGTATGGTGCTCGTGCGCTCAACGCCCATGCCCGTATCAACGCATTTCCTGCTCATCTTTTCGTACGAGCCGTCGGCTGTCTTGTTGTACTGCATAAACACATCGTTCCATATCTCGAGGTACTTGCCGCAGGAACAACCAGGCCTACATCCGCTTCCGCATGCGGCCTTGCCGGTATCGATGAACATTTCCGAATCGGGACCGCAGGGGCCTGTGGCGCCCGCAGGTCCCCACCAGTTGTCCGTGCGCGGCAGGAAATGGATACGCTCCTCAGGTATGCCGAGCGAGCGCCAGACAGCAGCCGATTCGTCGTCCCTCGGAATGCCTTCCTCTCCTGCAAATACGGTCACAGAGAGCAGATCGACATCTATGCCGAGCCAATGGGGAGAGGTGAGAAACTCGAAGCTCATCCGTATGGCTTCTTCCTTGAAATAATCGCCCAAAGACCAGTTTCCCAGCATTTCGAAAAACGTGAGGTGACTCGAATCCCCTACGGATTCGATATCTCCTGTGCGTATGCATTTCTGGAAATTGGTCAGCCGCTTTCCCCCGGGATGGGATTCGCCTAGTATGTAGGGAACGAGAGGATGCATGCCTGCAGTGGTGAAAAGCACGGTCGGATCGTTTTCAGGAATCAGGGATTTCCCCGATATCACGGTGTGTTGTTTCGATTTGAAAAATTCGATGTACTTTCTTCGAAGCTCGTTACTTGTCATGCAAACGATATTATGGATAGAAAGGGCATGTGTCAATCGGTCAGAATTCTTCGAAATCCATGCCTTGATCTACGAATTCGGGAAACACATACACGATTCCGCCGGATTTTCTCACCCTGAGCTCGCAGAAACCCTTTGAAGCGAGCTTTTCGAGGGAAGTTTTCGCCTCCTCGATAGGAATATCCCCTTCGAGTGCTACCTCCGACGGAGTAGCGAGTCCGCGGTTTTTTTTCGCGGTGCGGAGGATCACCCGCTCTATGGATTCTTTTTTGTCTGCATTGCTGAGTTTTCTTCGCGGATACTCGGAGTCGTACCCGTCGAAATCGAGGGAATCGCGGTAGCGGATTCGCATATTCTCCTCGTCCACTTGACGGGAAAGCGTGAAAAAATCATAGATTCCTCCGACCATAAAAAGGCCGCCGGTGAAAAAATAAAGAATCCCGCTCGGTATTTTCCCCAAATAGAACCTGTGTAAACCCAGGGCGCCGAAGCCCGAAAAAAACCACAGCAAGTATGCCAAACCTTTCGAATACACATTTCCCCCCTAATCCACCCAGACCTCGTCGCCTTTATCCAGAACGAATACACCTTCCACCTCTTTCTCCCGCAGGTATGAAAGGAATTCCTTGGTCGCCTTATCAACATCTTTTCTGGAAATAGCACCGAGCGCTTCGTACTCTTCCTTGACGAGCTCCTGCCTGCGCTGGGATATGTTCATAAGAATTTTGTTCTGGACAGGTTCATTTTTCCCTTTCAGGAACATGGCGATTTCCTGGTTTCCGAAGTCCCTGAGTATTTCCTGCAGTGCCTTGTCATCGATGCGGAGAATATGGTCCACCGTGAAAATCTTTTCTTTCACTTCCTCTTTCAGCTTATGGCTCACCTCTTCGAGGCTGTCCAGAATTTCCGCTTCTTCCTTGAGGTTCATATGCGCAAGGATCTTCGCGAGCGCGGAGGTGCCATCTATTTCTTCTATGACGACCTTGCCCTGTGTGCGGAGCCGTTCCTTCAGCGCTTCTTCTATGCGCTCAAGTACTTCAGGATTCACTTTTTTCAATTTCGCGATCCTCTTGATGACTTCTTTCTGAAGCTCATGATCGAAACTCTTGATGACCTTCGACGCCTTTTCCGGCTCGAGATAGGGAAGCACAAGGCTAATCACTGCTGCGCTTTCCTCTTTGAGCAGAAGCAGTATCTGGTGATGGTGTAAATCCTTCAAAAATGAAAACGGCTTTTCTCCGTGAGCGGGAAGGAAACGTTTCAAATACTCGCTTCCTTTCTCCTCCCCGAATGCGGTGAGAAGCATTTTCTTTGCCGTATCCACTCCTCCTGAGAGATACGATGTTCCCCCTTCCGTCTTTTCTCCGAAATCCTGGAGTATCTTCACCGCCTCGTCTTTGTCGATTTTGCGGATCTGCGCTATTTCGAGCGTGATCTTTTCGATTTCTTCGGGGGAGAGGTGTTTGAGCACTTCGGCCGCCTCCTCTTTCCCCATGAGCATGAGAAATTTGGCGACTTTTCTGTAGCCCTTTTCTTCCACAGGTTTCTTAAAAAACCCCTCGGTCGGGGTTCCAGCATCCTGTGCCTGCGGCACTTTCTGTGCCTGCGGCACTTTCTGTGCCTGCGGCACTTTCTGTGCCTGCGGCACTTTCTGTGCCTGCGGCACTTTC
>CAZWAS010000055.1:0-221 GCA_964631915.1 uncultured Spirochaetales bacterium
AAATCAGTTTTGTTTCTTTGTTTCCGCAAGAACAGCATTCGCTCATGTTATTTTCCTTCCTTCACGATAGCAATGATCTGGTCTTTTGTGAGAACCTTGCCGACGTTTTTCACATTGCCGTCTATCGCCAAAGCGGGTGTTATCATGACCCCCATGTTCATGATCGCATCGAGATCCGTTATTTTTTCTACAACGGCTTCGATCCCCATCGCTGCAACAGC
>CAZWAS010000055.1:238-7309 GCA_964631915.1 uncultured Spirochaetales bacterium
GCTTGCATTTCGGACATCCTGTGCCGAGGATCTGTATTTTCATTCTTTACCTCCCTATGGTATGTGAATTTTAATTCACATAATGACGAATAAAAAATCAATGCGTTTCCGCGCACGATACGCATCTTGACGAACACCCCTGCCTTTCGACGAGACGTATCGTGCACTCGATCGCATCCACAAGGCAGCGCGCTTCCAGGTGGTATACTCGCTTTTGCGATGCTTCTCGATAGGATATGAGTCCCCACCGTCTGAGCACCGCAAGATGTTTCGAAATCCCCGTGCGTTCGGAGAATCCCAAGGAGTCATCCCCGGACACAATCTCCACAAGCTCGTTCACGCACCGGTCTTTTTCGTACAAGGCGAGTACCAACGCCAGCCGGATCGGACTGGCAAGGGATTGGAAAATTCTCGCCTGTTTCTGAATCACTTCCTTTGTTTTCATAGTCGCCTTATGTGAAATTCTATTCACATAATACGGAAAAACATCCCTCTAGTCAACATGAAAACATTGGTACGCCCTGCGAATTTCTGCCGCATAATCAGGTTCTAATCCGGCGCCTATATAGTTATGGCTTTTCCGCAAGGAATCCAGTATTTCTTCATCCGTAAGAGTTTCGGGTGTTTTTTTCTCCTTGCTCCACTGTTCGAATATGTCTTGCATGCCTAGTACACCGATCTGCGAACCCTTTATAGCGATATACCAGATTCCCGGACTGCCATTGCACGAGCATCCACTGCCTATCATCAGAATACCGCCAGGTATGCCGCAGCCACAATGAGAAGCCCTCCGCAGATTTTCTTGAATATAGACATACCCATGGAGGTTTCGTTCCACTTCAGAATTTCTTTTACGACTCCCATGATGGTTCCTGCGAGCACTATAACGCCGCAGTGGCCGATGCTGTAGCACACGAAAAGCCCTATGGCGAAGGGAAGGTTCGAGGAAGCCGTCTGGAACGCAATGCCCAGCATCGGAGCCATGAACGCGAAGGAACAAGGTCCCAGGGCCAGCCCGAACGCCAGCCCCAAAAACAGTGCGGACAGGATCCCTTTCGAGCGGATTTTCGGCTGTACGGAGAACGACAATACGCGCTGAGGCAGAACTCCGATGAGGTACAGGCCGAAAAATACGAACAACGCTGCCACTACGTATCGCCCCCAGCGTCCGGTATTGCCTATGATCCTGCCGAGGAACCCCGTGACGACGCCGATAATGCCGAGCGTGACGAGAATTCCGATGCTGAAAGCGAGCGACGCAGTGAACGCTTTTTTCTTGCCAGAATCTCTGGAATCGCTCACATACGCGATGATGAGGGGAATTCCGGTAAGGTGACAGGGGCTCAGCACTATGCTGAGGATTCCCCACGCGAACGCAGCGAAAAAGGCGAGCCACATGGAACCGTAGAGATAAGAAGAGAGTCCGGAAAACAAGGCTTCCATCAGCGAATCCCGTATTCCCTCAGGAGTTTGGCGATCTCCTCTTTCGGAAAAAACCCTTCATGGCGGAAAAACTCCTTGCCGTTCTCGTCGAGGAACACCTGTGTCGGTATGGCGCGTATTTTGTATTGTTCAGCATAAGGTTCGCCTTCCTTGGTCCACACGTCGTAAAACACAACGTTGACCCTGCCCGCATACTCCTCTTCTATTTCCTTCATGACAGGTTGCATCATTCTACACGGTATGCAGTTTACGGAACCGAGCTCTATGAATGTGACCGATTTCCCCTGCTGCTGGCTTTTTCCGCTCCCTACCGCATTAGTCGGTTTCTTTGTCTGTTCGGCGCATGCAGTAAGTATCAGCGCAGAGAGAAGCAGTACGGACAGAGCGATTTTTGGGCCGGGTTTTCTCATTGATACTCCTTATTACTGTTCCACACCCTGCGTTTTTAGCACTTTTTCTATCTCTTCAACAGGGAAGAATCCTTCGTGACGGAGGTATTCCTTGCCTTGTAAATCGAGAAAAATCTGCGAAGGCATGTTTTTGACGCCGTATTTGGCAATGACCGCCTTGCCCGCTTCGGTCTCGAAATCGTAGTAGATGACTTTGATATCCCGGGGATAGGTCGTGACGAGTTTTTCCATGATCGGGGACATCATTTTGCAGGGCATGCATTTCGTGGATCCGATCTCTATGAGCGTGGCTTTTTTCCCGACAGGTCGGGTCTGTTCTGCCGTTTCCGGGAGAACGCTGCCGGAAGCCGCGGGATCCGTCCGTTCCTTTACGGAACATCCGGTGAACACGATTCCGAGCAGCGTAAGTATAAGAATGGCGGGCGATATTTTTCTGTGCACAACGTTCTCCGCAGCTTTACTTGTTTCCTGCAAACATCCCCTGGGTCCTCTTGCACCACCACACGAGCATCAGCATGACAGGGACTTCTATGAGCACTCCCACCACAGTGGCGAGGGAAGCTCCGGAGGAAAGGCCGAAGAGCATGGTTGCCGTAGCGATCGCCACTTCGAAATGGTTCGATGCGCCGATCATGGCTGCGGGTGCAGCGTCACGGTAAGGCAGTTTGAGCAAGCGTGCGATCACGAAGTAACCGAGCACGAATATGAACATTGTCTGGATGAAAAGCGGTATCGCAATCCAGAGTATGGTGAGCGGATTGCTGATGATGATCTCGCCTTTGAAGGAAAACAGAAGAATGAGCGTGACGAGAAGCGCGACTATGCTCACAGGCGTGAGCACATGGAGGAATTTTTCGGTGAACCATTCGATTCCCTTAGCCTTTATGATCCACTTTCGCGAAAAATACCCTACGAGCAGAGGAAGCGCCACATAGATCGATACCGAGAGCAGGATCGTTTCCCAGGGAATGGGCATGGAGTTGACGCCGAGGAGAAATCCTCCGAGCGGCGCGTAGAGGAAAAGCATGGTGAGGGAATTGATTGCCACCATGACCAGCGTGAGGCCGTCATTGCCCCGAGCGAGATAGCCCCACATGAGCACCATGGCTGTGCAGGGAGCTATGCCGAGGAGAATGGCACCCGAAATATAGCTCCGCCACAATTCGACAGTCTGGCCGCTTTTGATGATTTCTGTTCCGGGGATGAGCCCCTTGAAAAGCACGCCGAGAAAGAGGCTCGCGAACAGATACATGGTGAAGGGTTTGATGGCCCAGTTCACTACCAAGGTCATCAATACGGGCTTGGGCGTTTTGCTGGCCTTTATCACTTCCTTGAAGTCGATTTTCACCATGATCGGGTACATCATGAAGAAAAGACAGATCGCAATGGGAATGGACACCTGATACACGGACAAGGAATCCAGGGTAAGGGCGACCTTCGGGGCCAGTTTTCCCAACGCTATGCCGAGTCCGATGCACAGCAATACCCACAAGGTGAGATACTTTTCGAATATGTTGAGCTTTTTCTCCGCTGCTGCCATAAAGAACCTCCTCGATAATGCAATGCTATTTTGGCAATTTAGCCAAATAGCGATACTCTGTCAAGAGTTGTGAGCTTGACTGTTTTCAACAAATTTGGCAAAATAGCCAATATGACCGATCAGGAAAAACTCCGGGCTTCTGCACGCGCGAAAGTGCTGAAAGCCCTGGCCCATCCTTCGCGTATTTTCATAATCGATAAACTCGCTGAAAAAGCTTACTGCGTCTGCGAGCTTACCGATATGATAGGAGCGGACACTTCCACGGTTTCGAAGCATCTGTCCGTGCTGAAAAATGCGGGCTTGGTAGCCGATTCGAAGCAGGGAACTTCCATCTATTATTCCCTCACCTGTCCCTGCATCATGAAATTCATAGGGTGCATCGAGAGCGTCATAGAAAACTCGGTGAAGAGTCAGCTCGCATGTATCAAGCCGTGAGCACGTGCATTCACGAAACAGTAACCCGATTTTAACGCATGGCTCACAAGAGCAGGATATGCTCTGTACAGGAGGTACTATGATCGACGTACTTTTTCTCTGTGTTCACAATTCCGCTCGCAGCCAGATGGCAGAAGCGTATCTCAAAAAGTACTGCGGAAATTCGGCGAGAGTTGAAAGTGCCGGATTGGAGCCGGGAACGTTGAATCCCTATGTGGTCAGGGCTCTCCAGGAAGACGGGATCGACATATCGGGGAAAAAAACCCAGGATGTGTTCGACCTTTACAAGGTCGGCAGAAGATATAGATACGTCATCACTGTCTGCTCTAGAGAAGCTGCAGAACGGTGCCCGATTTTTCCCGGCGTTGCAGAGAAACTGCACTGGCCGTTTCCGGATCCTTCAGAATTCACAGGAACCGATGAGGAGATCATGGCACAGGTTCGGGATGTGCGCGATGCTATAAAGCAGAAGGTTCAGGCTTTTGCAGAGGAGTGTTGTCCTGGTCGCTGACTCAACAAACCGCGTTTGACTAGATCACGCTCTTCCTCTATTATCATCCTACTATGGATAAGCACAACGAATGGCTCGGAAACGACCTCCTGGAGCGGTTTCTCAGGTATGTGGAAATCGAATCCACATCGGACAGGCACATCAGCACGACTCCTTCTACGGACTGCCAGTGGGATTTGATTCGCCTCCTCGTTTCGGAGCTGAAAAATCTCGGCGTAACAGATATTCTTCAGGACGAACACGGATATATCATCGCGCGGGTACCTGCGAACAGTGCGGAAAAAAAATATGCGCCATCCATCGGATTCATGGCGCATGTCGATACGAGCGAGGACGCTCCCGGAAAAAACGTAAAGCCGATCCTCCACGAAAATTATCAGGGTGAGACTATCCGGCTCAAGGAAGGGTATTCGCTGTCTCCGGAGCAGAACCCCGATCTTCTTCTCTATAAGGGAGACACGATCATCACGTCGGACGGAACAACGTTGCTCGGAGCGGATGATAAGGCTGGGATCGCGGAAATCATGTCCGCCCTCGCGTTCATGCAGGCCTATCCAGAGATTCAGCACGGCCCCTTCGAGATAATATTCACGCCGGACGAAGAAACAGGCAGAGGGATGGATCTGTTTCCCGTACATTCGTTGACCTCCTCGTATTGTTATACGGTCGACGGAGGCGGTGTCGGAACGATCGAAGCCGAATGTTTTTACGCTTACAAGGCGGATGTGACGATACGCGGTATCGCTTTCCACCTCGGATATGCGCGGGGCAGGCTGGTGAATGCGGTGACCATGGCGGCTACGTTCGTGTCCCTGCTGCCTCAGAACGAAAGCCCAGAAGCTACAGACGAACGTTTCGGATATTATTGCCCCCTCGAAGTGAAATCGAGCATGGAACAGGCCACAGTGGAGCTGTACCTGAGGGATTTCGACGCAAAGGAGATGGAGCGCAGGATTCAGGCGCTGAATACCTATGCTGCTGCGGTGGAGGCGGCGTTCCCGGGTGGAAAAGTGGATGTGAAGGTCGAAAAACAATACATCAATATGAAAGATATTCTCGATCAGTATCCTAAGGTGCTGGGCCTTTTATCCGATGCAATACGGAAGGCAGGTGTGGAGCCGAAGATGCATACGATCCGGGGAGGTACCGACGGTGCGCGACTCACCGAAAAAGGGGTTCCCACGCCGAATCTATTTTCGGGGGCTTACAATTTTCACAGCAGGACCGAGTGGATCCCTGTGTCCGGCATGGTGAAAGCTTCTCTGACGATCCTCAATCTTATCGATTTATGGGGAAACGAACGATAATTTTCCATGTAAAATTGCCTGAACTGTGATATTGTATAGTGATAATTGATGAACCAAAAAAACATGGGGAGTGAGATGAAAAACGGTTTTGTCTTTTTCTGCATACTCGCGCTAGGAGGCTTGGTTTCCTGCGTCGGTACGCCTGCAACCAGACAGGAAATACCCCAGGCACAAGAGCAGAGCGTACAACAGGCGGAAAAAGAAAACCAATCCGCTGCTCCTGCGCAGCAGGTGGAAAAAACAGCAGAGAAAACCACAGCCGCGGTAGCACCAGTATCATCCGAACAAGCTCTGCCACCGGCGAAAGAGGATAAGAAATCTCAAGAAAGCGCATCGGGCGATAAGTCTGCGCAGAGCAACAGGCTCGGAATCGTGCAAGAGTCCAAAGAAACGGTCAGCCAGGAAAAAAGCTCCACTGCCGTACAGCAGAAGGATACCGCTGCAAAACCACAAGAAAAAGGGATTGTGCTCGCACAGCCTCAGAAGGAGGAGGTTTCTGGTATAGGTACCAAACCGCAGGAAAAAACACCGATCGAATCCCCCAAAACGGCGTCTCAAAAATCTATAGAAATTCAGAAGACATCCCAAACGGTTCAGACAACCGAAGCGAATGCGGCGGTATCCGCGAAATCGGAAACGCCGCCTGAAGCGAAACCTGTTGAAAGGAAGCCCGGGCCGCCGACAGTGGGAACCATGGCATATCTCGAAGGTATCGTGGACCTTCAGAGAAACGGCGAAATACTTTCGAGGGATATCATCGATATCGGATTGGGCATTGAAAACTTCGATCTCATAGCCACGGGGAGAAACGGATACGCTGAAGTCGATCTAAAGTCGCCGTATACGAAAGGGCGCGTGAAGATAAACAGAAATACTGCGTTTTATTTCGAACTCGAAGACAGCAGGGGAAAGGATCAGACGAGATTCGAAATGCTCATCGGATCCGTTTCCATGAAAGTGCAGAAAGTGACCGGAAACGGGAGTATCGTGGTACGCACGGAAAGCGCCGTACTCGGTGTCAGGGGTACGGATTTTACGGTTACCGCAGCTCCCGACGGATCGATCATGGTGACCTGCGTAGAGGGGCTTGTGGTGTGCGCGGATGAAACGGGCAAGGAGCTTTCGGCTGAACCAGGAATCGCTGTGGAAAAGATTCCGGACGAAAGGTTCGAACAGATTCCTGTGAGCGTGAGCAGCCTCGATGCATTTCAGAGAAGCTGGATCGCCGGCCGCATAGATGCGTTCAAACCGAATGCGTTCGATGCGATCAAATATTTTTCGGAACGGTATAAAGAGTACATCGGTAAGTTCAATACTGCCTTCAATAAGCTGTTTCAGAGATTCGACATCCTCACCAAATGGGACACGGTGATTCGAAGCGGCCAGAAACTCTCCCAGGCGGAACTCATGCGGGACAATAAAGCA
>CAZWAS010000055.1:7348-9963 GCA_964631915.1 uncultured Spirochaetales bacterium
ACGCTTCTGATCTTCGAGCGGATTTACTACCGCGTCATGGAGCTCGAGGATTATCACAGGCAGGGATTCGGGAAGGGAACCTTGAGGTCCGGATATTCGACATCCGATTTCTTTGCTGAATTTAACAGAGATAAACGCAATCTGGAAAGCAAAATGGCTAAGGTGCGTTATGCGTTCAAGATGTATGTGAAAATGAACGGCTATTTTTCTCCTCTTGTGGAGCTGTTCGGCGGCTCTGAATCCGGCGGAACCGAAAGCGATTTTTTTGGGGACACATCCGGTTTTTTCAACGATTGAATCGAGCGCTCAGACATATATTCGAGGCACCCGTTTGTTGACAGAACAGGTGATCTCATAGGGTATTGTTCCTAGGATGTCTGCAATGGTTTCCGCATCGGGCGCTTTTTCCTCTGGCCCGAAAAGCACGACCCGTTCGAATCTTTGTATTTCGCATCGGGGGCCGAGATCCACCATGCACTGATCCATGCATATGCGGCCGACGATCGGGTAGGTCTTGCCTCGAATCATGACCCTGCTTTTGTTCGAGAGAAGACGGGAATACCCATCTCCGTACCCCACCGGTATGGTCGCTATCCAGGTCTCCTCCCGTGTTCTGTACGTCATGCTGTAGGATATCGGCGTGTCTGCAGGCACTCGTTTGAGAAAGGTCACTTGTGTTTCCAAGGACATGACCGGCCGTATGTCCAGAGTTCTTTCCTGTTCTTTGGAGGGATAGTATCCGTATGCGATGATTCCTGGCCTCACCATATCAAAGTACGAATCGGGATACGCTATGATTGCGCCGGAATTTGCCGCATGTGCAGTACCGTACGCTATGCCTGCAGCCTTCATTTCGTTCAACACGGAAGAAAACACTTCGATCTGCCGCTCCGTGAAGCGGCGCTCTTCCGAATCAGAACCGGGGAAGTGAGTGGCGACTCCTCCAAGAGAAAGCCAGGGACTGCGGCTGATAACCTGCGCAAGGCCGACCGATTCTTCCGGTCTACAACCTATCCTTCCCATGCCCGTATCGATCTTCAGATGAACCGATATCTTTTTTTTCTGCCGTTTCGCCTCAGTTTCGAACGCTTGTATGAGCTCGTAATCCGTAACCAAAGCGCTGAGCCCGAATTCGCAGAGTGCGGGAATTTCTTCGGGGAGCGGGATGCCCAGGAGCAGGATGGGAGCGATGATTCCGGCTTTTCTCAGTTCTATGCCTTCTTCAATGCAGGCGATTGCGAGACACTGGACGCCGCTTTCCAATGCCGCGTTCGCTACGGCAGTAGCGCCGTGCCCGTATGCATCCGCTTTTACTGCAAGGCAGATAGCCGGACGGGTTCCTATGCGTTTCCGTATTTGACGCAGATTGTGCCTGAGGTTTTCAAGATGAATTATCGCGCGTGTTGCTCCCATAATGTTCCTTTTTGAGTTGTTCGAATGCGTCTTCCAGGATGATGTAGATCGAAGTCGACAGATAGCCGTACGAATGGATGCGCGTTCTGTGGCTGTAGCCGGCATCCATTGCAATTTCATCGAAATGTTCGAGAACAAACGATTTTAGAAGCGAATAATTGCGCAACTTTTGGTAGTTTGTCGGTATTCCGTCTTTTTTCTCTATGGAGCTATAAATAGCCCTATCCACCATGTGTTTGTATTTTTTAAGAAGGCGTTTGTATTCGAACCGATTTTTTGCAAGCGAAGAGATGCGCTTGCTCATCGGTATTTTCTCATCCGTCTGCTTCGGTATGCTGAGATGAGACGCCATTTTCTGGAGTTCTTGCTCGTACTGTTTGGGTGTTATGGACACGAGTTCCGTTTTTTTCTGCCGAGGTGCCGGGTTTTGCACGATGTTTTCCGTTTTCGGAACAGACTTTTCGTGTGCAGGGGGCGTTGTGGTTGTATTCTGTTTTTGCGCAGATTCCGGTTTTTTTTCAGACTTAATCGGCGTCGGAATTCCTTCGGATTCATTGCGATGCGAAATGAGGAGAGGGGCGTTTCTTTCCGGGATCCGTTGAGGTTCAACTGGTTTGGGTTTGACGGGACGACCTATCGTTCTGAGCAGTATGGCGACTTTTCGATCCAGGGCATTGTTATAGTAAAACTTTCCCTTGCACACAATCTGAAAAATCCGGTCGAAAATAAGCTCCCGGTCGTATGTGCTCTCTATGCCTTTTTTAATGACGGAAAAGATCTCGTAATGGCGTGTGCCGTGCATGCGTGAGTAGTGAAACACTTTATACATGAAAGAAGAGTCGGCTACGAAATCATAGTATCGTTTGAAAAAGTCAAATGCCACTGCATACGGGTTTCTGCCGTTTTCAGGCACGAGAATTTTTTCTAGATCTTCATCGGTCAGCTGTACCCGGATTACGGGAGGTTTGTATATGCGCTTCTGTGCGTGCAACTCTTTTTGTATGATGGTTTTTCGCCTTGCAGCCCGTACGGATTCGGTTTCGTAAATAGTTCCGTCGAAATAGGAAATCAGGGTAGATGCGATCGGGAGAAAACGCTCCTGTTCGTAGGCAGTATGGATGGAAAACGATTGAAGCATTGTCACTTCTTCCAGAGCTTTCGAGTTATCGGAAGCGAACACTTTTTTTATCAGAGCGAGATCG
>CAZWAS010000055.1:9982-13437 GCA_964631915.1 uncultured Spirochaetales bacterium
AAACGAGGATTATCGCTCTGAGCCTCTGTGCAGCGCGCTCGTAGATCGCATCCGAGAAAGCTCTGAGTATGGCATAGAATCCTGCAGGATTTTTTCTATATGCGCTTACTATTTGAGCTGCGCCGTTCTGACCGTATTTTCGTACGAGGTTTTGATAGTAGATTTTCCACTCAGGATTCGAGCGTTCTCTGTATTGAAGGTATCTTTCCAGATCCGTATCCATTCCGTGGATTATGGAAAGTCTGCCCAAGAGCTGTTGTTTGAACAGGTTTCCCTGTGCAGAGGTATAGGACTGAGCGTCGCTCTTGATGAGGCTGCGTAGTTTAATGGCAATATCCGACATATGCTTTTGCGATCATGGCTGTCAGCAAGGAAGCCATGCATCGACCTTATATCAGTTTTGAGTTTTTATCAATAATAACACTTATAGGGCGAAAACATCCGCATGCTGTTTTTTTTATGATAAAGGTGTTATACTATTTCTAGTGGAGATGCATGGGTTATAAGTTTTTAGGAATTATTATCATTATAGCTTCTCTTTCTTTTGTTTCATGCGGCGAAACGGGTACTTTTTTATCCAATCCGAGCAAAGAAGAATCGATTCTGATAAAAACCGCTTCAAGCGGTACAGTGCTCGCACCGGGGGCTACTCTCCCCCTTTCTATCATAGGGAAAAGGGATGAAGAATCCTATGAGAGCATGGAAATCGAAATATTCGATTCGAACGGCGAGAGCCTCGGGGTGACCAAGCTTTCTTCGCAGGTCGTGAATCAGAATACGCTTCCTCCGGTCGCTATCCCTGAATTGAAGACCGGCTTGTATACGGCTAAATTTACGCTCTACGGGAAAGACGGACAGCTTGCAGCATCCGAGATACAATTCTTCGTGGTAAAAGATGAATATGCCATTAACAAAATTCTCTCGTATCCGCCTTCCCTGATTCCGGAGGCGAAGAGTCTTCTCCAATGTACGTTGAGCATACCTCAGAATACGAATCCCTACCTGCGTTGGACTGTGGGAAAGAAAGTTATTGCACAGGGGTTCCTGAACGACGGATTGTCGAAAGTCGAATGGGAAGCACCGAAAGAAAAGGGAGTATATTCGATACGAGTGGATCTGTTCCCTGTCGGACCCAAGAAAGGTGCATCGTTCGATTTCGGTTCATCCGTATATCTTACTACGGAAATATTCGTCACGGATTCGAAGACGATTGCAAAGAACGAATTATCTCCTGAAGATTCGTATTACTCCTTGTTCCATTTCCGCGGGAACCTTACGGATTCAGGAATAAAAGGAAGTTCAACACAAGTCACTATGATAGGAGAACCGAAAATAGATATTTCTCAGGATGTGTTCGGCTACATGCTCGACGGGAAATCCGGGTTCCGGATCAACTCGCTTCTCCTGCCCGTGACCGATGGAATGCTTCAGCCTTTCACGTTCGACGCGATCATGCTTTTCTCCGAAAGCCCGAAGAATGCCCAGCTTTTCCAGGCAAACTCGAACGACGGCAAATTCTTTTTCAAAGTGTTTTTCAGTGAAACAGGGGTGATATCCTTTTCGCTGCGTTCCGGTGCCGAACAGGTGTTATGTTCTGCGGAGGGCTTGCATCCGAATCCCCTGAGCGCACAGAAAATTTCCATATCGGTCGTGCCCCAGAAAACCGAAACAGCAGTCTTCTGGTATCTTAACGACGCGCTTATTCGGAACGAAACCGTTTCGTGGAATAATTCAAATATCGGAAGCGACGGCACCGCCATGATTGCGGGAGAAGCAGGCGTTAAAGGGATAATCGACGAATTGGGAATTTTTTTCCGGGATGAAAAGAAGCAAGCTTCTGCGCGGACCGATGTATATACACGCTCGAAAAAGGAGAATCTCGGATCGAATCTCGTATATGCAGAAGGATTCGATGATCTATCGATTCCGGATAACGTGTATATTTCGGGGACGGCCACTACGTCGAACGGAAAACTGCTTATCAGCCCCGATTCGGAGATAACGATTCCGCTGGAAATAGATTTTTCCGAGAAGGTCGGGTTCACTGTCGAGTGCGGTGACGAAACGGAAGGCGTATTCTCTTTGCGTGTAGGAACCGCGGAAGAGGCGTTTTTGTCGTTCAATGGGAAAGGAGTATTGCTGGTTCCTGATAAAAGAGGAATTTCGTTGAGAACGAATGACAAGATTGGCTTTGCGCTCGGTATGACGGAGCAAGGTATTGCGTTGATTCAAAACAAGAAAGATTCGATTTCTCTTTTGAAGGTTCCCAAAGAAAAACAAAAAGGAAAAATGGATCTATATTTTTCCATACGAAACAAAAAAAGCTCTGTTTTCTCGGTGGATTCGGTGCTGATAAAACGGGAACCGGAAGATGAAAAAGGCGATTATCTCATGAAAGAAAGCAGCCCCGTCGAAGACGGAACACGACTATCGGATTTAGGCACCCCAAAAACGGCCGAAAGCCTTTGAAATTATTCTCCCTTTGTAGTATCTTTACAATAAACCTATAAACTCGGAAAAGGGGAGGAAATAATGAAAAGTAAGTTACTCGCTAGTGTGCTGCTTATAGCTATGGGCGCAGGTTTTCTCTCTGCACAAGAGGTTTCGGAGAAAAAAGAGATCGCCGTATTCGGGTTGAGCTATTACGATTGGAGTATTCCTTCCGGTGCCCTCGGTGCGGTGGATCAGCAGATAAAGAACGTGTTTATCAATCTTGGAAGATTCAATGTCGTAGGAATGACATACCGCTTATCTGAAAATGATGTAAATGCCTTCATCAGCAAAATTCGCGAGGTGAAGGAATCGAATGTCCAGATACCGGAAAAAGTGCAGCTCGGTCAAGAAATACTCACCGAGAAAGATTTCAATAAGCTCGTCGGATCCTTCCTCGTGGTGATCCCGAGCGTTACGTTCTACAACCTCGAGATTGAAAAAGGAAGCAAAGATTATAAGGCGAGTTTGGAAACGAGTTTTACATTCGTGAACGTCGAAGAACTAAAAGCGGTCGGACACATAAAAATCAAAACTACCGGCATGGATGAAAATTCCGGCCTTGCAATAAAAGAAGCAGTCGACGCTATAGAGTCGAATCTCACATATGAAATACGGAAGATGCCCGAATTTCAGATCAAGACCGGCATAATAGACGTAGTGAACGGCGAAGTTCATTTCGAGCTCGGAAAGAACATGGGTGTGCAGCTTGGAGACGAATACGCCATCATTTCTTCGAAGGTTCTTAAAAGCGGGAAGCAGGTCGTATCCGAATCCGGCCTCATGGTGGTGAAACATGTGCAGGAAGACTTCTCGATAGCGACCGTGTTGTATTCCGACAGTGCTCCGTCAATAGGCGATCAGCTTCAGGAGATTCCGAGATTCGGCGTCGACTTGACTCCGTATGTGCATGTACTCATACCGCTGCCGACCTTGCTGAACAAAACGGGAAATCCGGTAATCAT
>CAZWAS010000055.1:13447-24505 GCA_964631915.1 uncultured Spirochaetales bacterium
CGTTGTTTCCAGAGGATTCTACGATCTTCGTCCCATGTTCGAGCTTGAGCTGCCGCTCAACGGTTTCTTTGCCTCTCCTCTGTTCATCCCCTTCAACGCCTTTCTCGGTGCTGAACTGGTCAACCTCTATCTCGGAAGACTGCAGATCGATCTTGCAGCGGAGATCGGCGGCGGCGGCCTCTTCTACAATGAAGATCCGTACTTCTCGCACATAGGAAAGCCCAGCTTGGCATCAATTTTCTTGTGACAAGGGACATAAAGATTGCAGCCGATGTCGGTTTTCTGTTCATGTACAGCTTCGTTGGTTCGACGCTGGGAAATTATATCGATTATTTTCAGACAATATACGGCCCGTTCGGAGGCTTCGGGGTCACGTTCAAACTCTAATAAGGGGTTGTACTATGAAACATATCATAAAAATCGGGATATGCATGCTGGCTGTTTTTATCCTTTTTTCCTGTGTCTCCACAGGCGAAGCGGTGCAGAAATCCGGTGCTGCAGACAGGCCTATGAAAGCTACGGCAGAAGTCCAGAAGGTGTATAATGGATCGGGGCAGGATGCTTCTCTGCTTGGAGCCATGACGAAAGCGAAAATGGATGCGGTACGCAAAGCAGTCATCGCCATGATAGGGGAGTCGAAGGAAAGCACCAACAGGGCCAAGCTCGAGCAGGTGTTGTACAACACGAAAAATCCGAATGCGTTCGTCAAGAACGATACCATGAACACCTTGCGGAAAGATAATGCAGGTACGATAGACAATCCGAATTACATAATCGAGATAAGCATTGAAGTAGACCTCGCTGCAGTGGAGAACACGCTGAAAGCCCAGGGGCTTTGGGGGACGGAAAACGATAAGGTTGTGAGAGAGCAGGCTGCGAAAGAGTCGTCGAGAACAGCGGACGCGAAGCCGCAGATATCCGAAGATGTCGAAGCGAAGAAAGAGGACTGGGGCGAGCCTACGCCCGAAGAAGCCAAGATTATACGACGGTATGTGGATACCATGACCTACATGGTGTATTTCAATCAGGAAACGACCAAGACGGATCCTTTCTTTATGAAAGCTGCAGTGAACATTGCGAACCAGTTCCTCACCTCGAAGACGATGGAAACCGTGGATCCAGATCAAATAGAAAAGCTAAAGGAAGACAGGAAACTCGCGTTCGAAGAGGAAACGGGAACGGAGGTCACTTTGTTGCAGTGGATTGCTCAAAAACTGAATGCCGATGTGTACATAGAAATCGATGCGGTCACTCAGGGGGAAAGCGTGGGAGGAAAGCATTATGGTTCTGCGAATGTAACGCTTAAGGCATTTGAACCTTCCACCGGAAGGCTCCTCGGTTCTCAGCCGTTCAACAGTCCGAAGGCATTCAACCAAAGTTCCCAGAGAGAGGCTATCATCAATGCTCTGCAGTCATCGATCTATAAAGCTATGCCGATCGTTATAGATCAGGCGAAGGCTTACATGCAGAAAGCGCTCGCCAGAGGCATCAAGTACGAGGTGATCATCCAAAAGACACCGGATTCTAAGGTTATGAGCGATTTCCGCAGAAAACTCCAGAGAAAAGTGAAAGAAGTGAAAACAGTTGACTCTTCCCGTGAAGAAACGAAATATGAGGTGTATATTATAGGTACGGTGGAGGATCTCGAAGATGCGATCTACGATGTCGCCGAGACGGTTCCGGGGCTTGAGAATCTGGACAGAGTTTATATGAGAGGAAAATCCATCACGTTCAACACAGGATTATGAGAGGCGTTGCCTTATCATATAATATGAAGTAGGTAAGGAGGATAGTGTGAAAAAGTATGTAATGTACCTTGTCGCCTTATTTGTTGTTCTCGCTCTGATAGGCTGCGCAAGCGCTCCTGCACCGCAGAAACAGGAAGTAAAAGCTGTAGCTAAATTCGAAATCGTGGATCACAAGAATGCGACTCTCGGTGGAGATGTTCCTGCATGGGCTTCCATGGACGAAGGAGATCTGGAACAGGATCCGAAGTTCGAGAAATTCTATGTTTTCAGATTTGAAGAAAACGGCAAAAGCCTTGACGGCGTAAGAACCTGGGCGAACAACTTCGCAGCTCAGTCCGAAATAGCGAAACTCATCAACACCAGAGTGCAGCAGAAATTCGCCGGTGCTCAGGTCGGAGACAAAGATAAGGTGGAATCCTATTTCGAGAATGTCGTGAAGACACTCGCAGATGCGAAGATTTCCGGTTACAGAAAGTTCGGTGACTATTGGGTATTGAAGCGGTATTTAAAACCGGACGGCTCTCCGGATAGAGAGGAATATGTATATTACGTGTTATATACGATAGAAAAAGGCACTCTCGATAAACTCATTCAGGATGCGATCGCCGGAACAGCGGCGAAAACAGAAGAAGAAAAGACCGCACAGCAGAGAGTGAAGGAAATTTTTGCAGAAGGACTTTGATACCTGAGTCGCGTGAATTGCAAAGGGAAAGGGGGTATACCCCTTTCCCCTTTTTTTAAAGGGATAGATGTATGAGAAAAACGATGAGTAGGTTTTTTTGCGTTGTTGCGGGATGCCTCCTATTCTGGGCATGCGGATCCGGTCCTGCCGAAACCAAAAGCTCGGCCCCGCCGGATTGGGTTTCTACGACACCGGTCGATACCGATGAATACATGTTTTTTGTCGGTTCTGCTTCCGATAGCGGCGGCGATCTTGCGAAGGCGGAGGAAAACGCTACTTATTCGCTTTTATCCGAAATCATGCGTTTCATCGGTGTGAAAATTACAACGGAGACGACTTCGACTGCAAAAGCGAGCCTCGACGATTTCCAGGCGGCGGTCACCGCTACGGTGAAACAGACGAGCTCGAACAAAGTTGCGGGTTTCAAAGTAGTGGATACATGGGTTCAGAAAAGACCGCCGGCTGTTACCGTATACATCCTCGGTCAGTACCTCAGGGAAGATATCATGAAAGAGAAGGCCAGGCTGGAAGCTCTTTTTAGAGAACAGGAAGAAGCTATTTCCGGCCCGGAGAAAGAAGGAAAAGACCTGGAAAATGCAGGTAAATACTACGACGCCATCGTGAAGTACATAGAAGCAGCCGGAGCGGCATCCTCTTCGGAATTGGAAAACGCTTCGATCAAATTCGAGCGCAACATCAATAATGCGAAGGCAGTGTTGAGCAAACTTGCGCTGTTTGCGCTGAGCGACAATATCGAAGGGCTCGTGGGCAGTCCGTTCAAAAAGACATTCGATTTGAAAGTAGCAGCAGGAAACACTCCCGATGCGCGCGGCATTCCCGGAGTCGATGTGCTGGTGAGCTATAAAGAAGCGAGAGGTAACCGCGTGGCAGTGAAAACAGTGACACTGAAGACGGATGGTCGGGGAATGATCTCGTTCGATCATCCTGTGCCTGGGTTTGTGGGTAAGGAAAAGCTCACAATGTCTTTAGATTTCTCCTCGGCGTTGAAACCCATACAGAATGTTCCCAGAAAATATCAGGATCTGGTGGGCGGTTTGGAGGATCTCATAAACCAGAAGCGGGTCGTATTCCAGTATAGTGTATTGTCCAACGCGAGGAACGTGCCCACAGGAGTGGTGGTTCTCGATGTCGACAAAGCGGGCAATCCGACCGGCACGCGCGATACTGCTTCCGGAATCCTGGAGAGCCTTACTGCTGCCAAATTCCGAATACAGACTCTCTCCGTGGACGCGGCATTCCTCAGGGGGAAAAGCGATGCGGACATCGTTACGGCTATTGCGGAGTCTTTTGGAAAACAGATTGAACGGGTCGTTTTCGGTATTGTCGGCATAGAAGAATTTGAAGAAAAAGACGGATTTCTCGTAAAGGTTTCCGGCACCGTGAAAGTAGCAGACCTGAAGACCGGAGAGATCCTTTCCAGTGTGAAGCAGTTCAAACGCACTCGGGCTTCCAGTTCCACTGGTGCCATATCCGGCGCATTCCGCGGATTGGGAGTGGAAATAGGAACAAAGCTCGCGAGCGAACTTCCCTGATCCCGATTCACGGGTGGACGAAACAGAGCAATGCTCCGGGGCAGTCGGATATGATGCCGGCTGCTCCGTTTTTAATTAATCGCTCGGCGTGCTCCGCATCATTGACCGTCCAGGGAATTACCGGGTATCCCAGCATGGACTGAACTGTAAGGCTGAGCGGTTTTGCGAGTGTGTAGTGAGGTTTCAAAACTGCGGAGCGGCAAAGGATCAGTCCTTCGCCGTGTCTGAGTCCGAAAGGGACTTCGTTGTGGTTGGAAAATATAAGCGCAGTGGGTAAGTCTTTCGTAAGTTTTCTCACAGTTCTCAAAGCGAAGGGATTGAACGACGAGATCATGCACCTCCGCTGAAGGCCGAAGGAGAAAACGATGTCGACGAGGGTCTTTTCGAATGTACCCGCATGCCGTTTTTTGTGTTTGATTTCTATGTCGTAATACACTGTATCCTTCAATACAGCGAAAACTTCTTCGAGGAGAGGGATTCTTTCTCCTGTAAACGCATCGCCGAACCAGCGGCCTGCATCGAAGGTTTTCAGCGTTTGCAGAGGAGTTTCCTCCACCAAACCATCAAATCCCGTTACACGTTTCAGGTTTTCATCGTGGATGACAACAAGCTCGCCGCTTCTGCACTGCCGTACGTCGAGCTCTATGCCTGGAACAGAATGTGCTGCGCTCAGTGCGAAGGAAGCAAGTGTGTTCTCGGGAGCGAGGGATGAATACCCTCTGTGGCCGAAGAGCAGCGGACGCGGTTCGACAAAGAGGAAATGCCCTCTCATTGCCTCGGTTCCGAATCATCTGTTTCAAGCTTTTTTTTCATTTCGTGCAAAGCGATATCTACTTCGGCTTCCTTGAAGCTTTCAGCGGTTTTATCCGGTTCGCCCAAGAGCATTTCAAACTGAGCATTGAGCAGATCAACATCCACACTGAACTGCGGCATAGCCTCTATCAGTTTGAGTTGCTCTCTCAAAGACCGGACATCTTGTTTACATTCGGATTCTTCGGTTTTCAATGATGCGAGTTTTGAGCGTTTTTCCTCCAATACAGCCTGAGCCTGGGTCTCGAGATCAGTTCTTCCCCGTTCCCGGGCGAGAGAAACGCGTTTTTCCCAGACATCGATTTCTTCGATGCATTTTGCTATATCTATCTGGATTTTTTTCAGCGTGGTTATGAACGCGAGCACATATTCCCTTGCAGCCTCAGGATCCATGCCTGACAGCTCGTTTGCTTCTACCATACAGCCTCCTGCTGGCAAGTATACAAGGAAAATGATTTTTTGTCGCACTATCCGAATCTCGCATACTCCGGTTTCGCAGAGCGGTTGAACTTGGCAGCCAGGATAAAGTATGCTGAGCGTACAGTATGAAACAGAACGTATATGATCCAGATGACGACATAGCAGCTCTTGCCACGCCGTGGGCAGAGAGCGCCCTTGCAGTGGTGCGAACTTCGGGACAGGGATCGATACAAAAAATAACGGAACTGTTTTCCGGCAAACATCCTCTTTCTCTAGCCCGTGGTCATACGCTCCATAGGGGATACTTGCATAATCCGAAGTCGGGAGAAAAGATCGACGACGTGATCGCAGCGGTATATCGCGGACCTTCGAGCTATACAGGCCAGGACAGCGTAGAGCTCTTCTGCCACGGGTCGCTCCCCGGGTTGAAGCGGATTCTCGAGCTCCTGTATTCCAGCGGGTTCCGCAAGGCTCGTCCTGGTGAGTTCACGCTCAGAGCCTTTCTGAACGGGAAAATGGACCTGACACAGGCCGAGGCTGTGAACGAAGTGGTCAGCTCCAAATCGGTACAGGCGCAGAGCCTCGCATTGAACAGACTTTCGGGCGCTCTGTTCAGCAGGATTTCCGAGGTCAAAAAATTCATCGCGGAGCTTCTTGCAGGCATTGAAATCCAGCTCGACTATCCGGAAGAAGATGCGGAAACGCACGCGATTCCCATTTCTCTGGTACGTGAAGCGCGGCGAAAACTCGAAGATTTGCTCGCTACGTACAGCACCGGACGGATTTTTCAGGAAGGCATCAAAGTGGCCATAGCGGGAAAGACAAATGCGGGAAAATCATCGCTTTTTAATCTATTTCTCAAGGAAGATAGATCGATCGTTTCAGAGATGCATGGAACGACGAGGGATTATATAGAAGCGTGGATAACCGTAGAAGGCATACCTGTCAGGCTCTTCGATACTGCAGGCCTCCGGGATGCTCAACACGAGGTAGAGGCCGAAGGAATACGCAGAACGCAGATGATCCTTGAACAGTCCCAACTTATCCTCTACGTGGTAGATGCGTGCCGCGGCGTTTCGCACGAGGACGAGAAGTTTGTCGGTCTGTACGGTAAGGGCAAGCCGCTCATAGCTGTGTGGAACAAGGTCGACGTATGCGATACGACTATCCCCGAAGGGTATATTCCCGTGAGCGCGGCGACGGGGAAGGGCATTGCAGAACTCGAGCGGCGGATCGTGCAGCGCGTCTTGGGAAATGCGCGGGTTTCCACAGGGGATGTAGTCATCGATTCCCTGAGGCAGAAAGAACTGCTTGAACGGTGCATCGAAAGCCTTGTCCATGTCGAAAGAGGGGCTGAGAGAGGTATACCTCTGGATGCCATAGCGCTCGATGTGCAGGAAACCTTGAATGCGCTCGCCGAAATAACCGGCGAGGTGACTCGGGATGATATTCTGCATATTATGTTCTCGAAATTCTGTGTAGGGAAATGATATGGATTTCGACGCAATAGTCATAGGAGGAGGGCATGCAGGAATAGAAGCGTGCCTTGCGCTTTCCCGACTCGAATGTAATACGCTTCTTATAACACAGAACCTCGACTGCATAGGGAAAATGTCGTGCAATCCGGCGATAGGCGGGCTTTCGAAAGGAAACATAGTCAGAGAGATAGACGCTCTGGGCGGTGAAATGGGGAAACTCATAGACAGTACCATGATTCAGTTCAGAATTCTCAACCAGAGCAGAGGACCTGCTGTGCAGGCGCCGAGGGCTCAGGCGGACAAACAGGCATATGCACAGCTTGCCAAACTGACGCTCGAACGCCAGACGAATCTCCGTTTGTTTCAGGATACAGTTGTCGATTTCATGCTCGATTCCACGGGAAGAACCATTCGAGGTGTCGTGACAGAGCGAGGACGGCGGGTCTCCGCGAAAGCCGTAGTGCTCACCACCGGCACCTTTATGGAAGGAATACTCTTCATCGGCGAGTATTCGGGTCCGGGTGGAAGACTCGGCGAGCCTGCAGCAGTCGGGCTCGGTACTGCGTTGCGGAATATGGGGTTCAGCATCGGCAGGCTCAAAACCGGTACTCCTGCGCGGGTGCTCCGTTCGTCTTTGAACCTTGATTCCATGGAAAAGCAGGACGGGGATCCCGAAATGCTTCCTTTCTCCTTCGCTTATGATAGAATCGAACGACCGAGCGTACCCTGCTATATCACATACACGAATGAAAAAACCCATACGATCATACGCAACAATATTCACCGTTCGCCCTTATATTCAGGAAAGATAGTCGGCACGGGACCGAGATACTGCCCTTCGATTGAAGATAAGGTTGTGAAATTCCCCGAGAGGGTGCGACATCAGGTGTTCGTGGAACCCGAAGGGCTCGGAACCGAAGAGATGTACCTGAACGGAATTTCTTCTTCGCTTCCCGAGGAAGTGCAGGAAGAGTTTCTCCGCACAGTGCCCGGTTTGGAAGATGTTATCATAGTAAAACCGGGCTATGCGGTGGAATACGATTTCATAGAGCCTACCCAACTCGCTCCAAGCCTCGAAACCAAGATGATTTCCGGCCTGTTTGTAGCAGGGCAGACAAACGGAACATCGGGGTATGAAGAAGCCGCAGGACAGGGGCTCATCGCAGGTATCAATGCGGCCATGAAATTGCACGGAAGGGAACCGCTTGTTCTGCTGCGGGACGAGGCGTATATCGGCGTGCTCATCGACGATTTGGTCACTCTCGGAACCAAAGAGCCGTATAGGATGTTCACTTCACGTGCAGAATACCGGCTTTCTCTGCGCCATGACACAGCGGATATGCGCCTTCTCGAAAAGGGGTTCCGCGCAGGGCTTCAGAAGCAGGATGCGTTTGAGCGACTTCTGGAAAAGACACGCGGAATCGAGGAAATAAAAGAACTATTAAGGAAACGCAGAGTCCATGCAGAGGATGTCCTGCGCCTCTCCATCCTGGAACGGCATATCGGCAAGACGCTTTATGATGCGTTGCGCGATCCGGAAATACGCATGGCGGAATGCCTTCCTGCATTAGGCATACTATCAGACAAGCCGGAATCGGTTCTGTGCCTTACGGAACTCGATATAAAATATGAAGGGTACATCGCGCGGCAGGAACGCCAGGTAAGACGTTTCGAAAAAATGGAAAAACTCCTCATTCCCGCCGATTTCGATTACAGCAAAGCCGAGGGTATTTCGAGAGAGGCGAGAGAAAAGCTGGCAGCTATACGCCCTCTGTCCGTAGGTCAAGCTTCGCGGATATCCGGGGTCAGAAGCTCCGACATTGCGGTGCTGCTTATTCTGCTTGGAAGGGGATAATAATGAACATCGGACTTCTTGAGGCAGGCCTCGCGGAACTCGGACTCGATATCAGGCCGGAACAGAAAAATAACATCGTTAAATTCCATGGTGAGTTGCTTCTATGGAATAGGACGTACAAGCTCGTCGGTTCCTCTGGAGATGATATAGTGATCCGCCATGTGCTCGACTGCATAGCGGGTTTTCCCGTTATGGGTGGGCTGCTGCATAACACGGTTGCTGATGTCGGTTCAGGGGCGGGTTTTCCGGGAATACTTCTCGCCATCTGGTTCGAGGGCTCCCGAATTCTGCTTGTAGAGCGGTCTTCGAAACGGGCCTCCTTTCTCCGCAATGCAATCGCAGTGCTCGGTCTGTCCAATGCGTATGTTGCGGAAAAACCTCTCGAACAGATTGAAGAACATTGCGATCTCGTCACCCTACGGGCCTTCAGGCAGTTGGAAGATTTTTTCCCGTATTTGAAACGAATCGTAGGTCCCGGTGGAGCCATAGCAGCGTACAAAGGGAAAGCATCGACCGTGGAAAAGGAGATTGCGGTTTTGTACGAACGATATGACGTACGCGGGGAGGTCATTCCTCTTGCAGTACCCTTCCTCAACGAGGAACGGCACATGCTTTTGCTTCGTTGTTAAGTGGGTGTGGTAGTATCCACCGAATAGAGCTTGCGGGTGAAAGCTTCCTGCTCTATGAGATCTATGAGCCGTGCTTCTACAAATTTCACCGCCTCTTCGGAAAACGAGCCTGCAGTGAGGCAGAGCCCTCTTCCCGCTTTCACGTCTTTTATTCTCGCATGAAACTCGCGCAGCGAAAGTTCCCCTACCTGACCTGTAGTGCGTATGAATCTGAACAGCACGAGATCTTCCCACTTTTTCGTATCCACTTCCGCGAGAATGTCGGCGTATTCGCTTTTCTGCACTGAAATGTCCACGATTTTCACTTTTGCCTGCGGGAAAAACGAGACAGCGATCTTTCTACACAAGGTGACGAAATCCGAAGTCTGAGACATGAGGAATATTTGAAGGTTTTTGTTCGAATTCAGCTCTCGGTATTTTCTTACGAGTGCGGTCACATCTTTATACCCTGGGTTTATGGACATGATGTCGTCGAAGAGTGCGAGTGCCTTGGCTATTTCCTGTTGTTTTATGTACGCAGCAGCGAGCCTGTATTTGAGCTCCACGAGCACATCCTGTTTTATATCCTGATGTCGCAACCCGATTTCGAAATCCATTATGGCTTTCGGGTATTGCTTGGCATTCATATGGATGGTGCCTGCGAACAGAGCTGCATTTGGGCCAAGAATGGGATCCGGCCTCAAGTGAGTGAAGATTTTTATCGCGGGATCGCCCTGTCCTAGTTCGTAATAGCATTGTCCGAGAGCGAACAGGGATTCCTTATCCTCTGGTTCCAAATCCATGACTCGTCTGAGAAGGCCGAGAGCCTCTTTAAATTTCCCTGCTTTGAACAGGCTGTGACCGAGGTAGCGGAGTGTCGGCACATGCTCTGGCTGGGCCTGACGCGCCTGCGAAAGCAGTGCTATGGCTTTTTCGTAACTTTTCCGCATGTATTCGAGATATCCGAGATTATGGTTTACTTCGAATACGTCTTGCTTCAAGGACTTGGCAATGACAAAGCTTTTGTACGCCTCATCATACAGTTTCAGTTTCAAGGCACACTGGGCATGTTTGAGGGTGACTTCGAATTCATCGATATTCGTATTTGTAGCACAAAGATCTATCAAAATATTGTAGGTTTTCAGCGCTTTATCCCAAGCCTCTTCGTTGAAATACAGCTCCGCCAGCGCGAGGAGAGCTTCAGGGTCTTTTGAATTTTGCGAAAGTCTGCGGTTGGCTTCCTTTAAAATTGTATTTCTATCTTTGGATTGTAGCTGTTTCTTTTTTTTCTTCCGTCGTTCCCCTTTGTTTCTGGTAAAAACAAAATAGAAAGCAAAAAATATTCCTAAAACAGCGACTGTTCCAATGAGTATGGGGATGATATCGATCATTATGTACATATTAAGTTTCCCGCTATGATCATGTCAAGGAAATAGCGAAAATCATTGACAAAAATTGGCCTGGTATATACCCTTTTTACAGTGAATGTCCTGCTTCGTGCTGCGATGAACAAAATGCCTGTCGAAGTGAAACAATTTCATATGGAATAAAGGATTTGTTTCCGATATTTAGGAAGAGGACAGGAGGGACTGTGGCTAACTCCATGATTGGCATAAAAGTGGCGGATGGATCGTATTTTCCGATTTTGGAAGAGGGATCCGCCGGCAAAAAAAAGGTGATTCTCACAACGGTCAAGGACAATCAGAACCATGTGCAGATAGATTTATACAAGGGATCGGGCGAAGAGCTCGAAAACCCCGAATACGTCGGAAGTTTGGTCATCGATAATATAAAGCCCGCAAAAAAAGGCGATCCGGAAATAGCCCTTGTGGTTGGAATGGACAGAGAGGACAATTTAAATGCGAATGCCAGCGACCTGACCACAGGAGAAAGCCAAAGCCTTT
>CAZWAS010000056.1:0-3412 GCA_964631915.1 uncultured Spirochaetales bacterium
CGAATGTTGGAAGCCCCGGCCACGGAATTATTTTTTCGCATGCGAAAAAATAAAGAGGTTTTAGAGATGCCCTTTCTATACCGCTAGAACTCATCCGACGGTTCGTCGAAATCATCAGCGACAGGTACCCCCACGTCTTTTGCAGTTCCGGTTTTTCTCACCGCTGTGCGCCTCGTCACAGGCACTATCCTGACCGCCAAGTTGCATCCCTTGGAGATAATGATCTCCTCTCCTGACAGGACCTCTTCGATGAGCCGAGGCAGATGCATTTGGGCCTCCTGAATGGTAACCCGCTTCATGCACCGATGATAGACTAAGCCCACAAACCACGTCAATAACAGCCGTCTTCCTTGCGGAGCGTGATATTCTTTTCTTTTATATAATGAAGCACAAGAAAAAGCAGGATGAATATGATCCATGATCCGATCATAAGCCATGCGACCACCGGCCGCGGAACGAACAGAGAACTCGCGGATATGATACCCAAGAAAAGGCATGCACCATATACCAGCGCAAGGATTTGTCTCACGGAAAAGCCGATGTTCAGAAGCTTGTGGTGCAGGTGATGCTTATCGGGATGAAAGAACGGTATACCCTTCCGCTGCCTGCGGAGTATCGCAGCGAACGTGTCGAGTATAGGGATGAGTGTGACAGTAATCGCCACATATATTCCTAAACCGTACCCCGCGGTTTCCTTACCGATGAGCGGAAGAATTGCGAGAAGGAAACCAAGAAATGTGCTTCCCGCATCCCCCATAAAGATGCTCGCAGGCGGGAAGTTGTAGAAAAGGTATCCTGTAATGGATCCGACCAGCGAAAAAGCGATGAGCGCGGGGAGCAGATCTCCTCGGCATATGAAAAGGATGCCGAATACGGCGGATGCAATAAGGCTTATTCCAGCACAGAGTCCGTCCATGCCGTCTATCAGGTTCACCGCATTGGTAATGCCTACGATCCAGATGATGGTGAGCGGATACCCCACCCATCCGAGATCGACCGGTTCGGCTACGAATGGAATGTATACCAGAGAAAATCGATAACCATATGCCACCATGAGGCCGGATACTGCGAGCTGAACGAAGAGCTTGAACAGAGCGCGAAGATTTCTGAAGTCGTCGATCAGACCTACAGCGTGTACGATGATTACGGATACAGTAACGGGCCAGAACGATGCGCTCCAGGGAGAGAGCCCGGAACCCTGCATGAATATCAGCGCTATTGCGACAAAGGCGATGAAAAACGACCAGAACAAACCTATCCCCCCGAGGCGCGAGATATTGCCGCAATGGATCTTTCGGTCATCCACCACATCGAACCACTTTTTGTGATCCGCGAGCCTTATGATGAGGGGTATGAAAATGATGTTCAAAAAGCCCGCAACGAGCACAGCAAACAGTATATGCATGATTTCGTGTACTTTTGGTACGGAACACAAAGTACCACATCCGGCACAAGAAATCAATATATGTCTCACAGCATGAAAATATTCCCGCAGCGATCACGAGGAAGTTCACGCGGAACGCTTCACGGCATCCGCATTCAAAAGTTCCATGGTATTTCCTTTCATAGCCATAGCGTAGATCTTATGCGCTGTAAGATAGGCAATTTCCTCTTCGGTGAAGGACAGAGCAGCGAACACCGGAATACGCTTCAGTCTTTCATATTCGGGGAAGAACTCAGAGAACTCTTCCATTCGGGCTATGAAACGATCGATATAATCGATCCGTACACTGCTCTTCGCTTCGCACACGATGAGCGCATCCGGATATACGGCGATCGTATCCACTTCCATGGTACGGTTGCGCTGTTCAGGATGTCGCCTTCGAATCCGCACCGCGAAATATTCGGGTTCTTCGAACTCGAAGTATGTAGTGCCGATCACAGGGATGTTGGGAGCAGCTATATCTTCCACAAAAGTACCGAGCTTATTCGCAAGATCGCCCCACTTTTTGTTCATCTCATCCTTGAACGTCCTCATCTCGTTCTTGAACTCGAGCATCTCATCCTTGAACGTCCTCATCTCGTTCTTGAACTCGAGCATCTCATCCTTGAACGCCTTCATCTCGTCCTTGAACTCGAGCATCTCATCCTTGAACGCCTTCATCTCGTCCTTGAACTCAAGCATCTCATCCTTGAACGCCTTCATCTCGTCCTTGAACTCGAGCATCTCGTCTTTGAACGCTTTCATTTCATCCTTGAACCCGAGCATCTCATCCTTGAAGGCACTCAGTGCGCCCTTGAAACCGGACGTTTCCTGGCGCACCTCGTTTTTGAAGTCCTTCATTTCGCGGGCGAGTTCGGCGATCTCCATTTCTGTTTGCCGTTGGGCGTACACCAATTCTTTCAAGGCATACTCGAGGTCGGAAACTCTTTCTTCGACGTTCATCGTCTTTTTCGGTTCCTCCATATGTTTCTACCGTCCTTTGTTTCCGGAAACTTCAGCGTTCAGGTACTACGTGATAGGTAATAAAAAGTATACCGCACCATCGTTTCTGGAACAATATGTATGTTAATATATCTAATAGATATATTAACATACAAAAAAACGCATCGCCGCCCTTTGGTATACAATTCAACGTTTCGAATAGTTTTTGTCGATCCACTTTCCGTATCCGCCGGATCTGACGCGCTCGACCCATCCTTCATGTTCGAGATACCAATGAACAGTTTGCTCAAGCCCTTCAACAAAACTCAGGGACTGCCGCCACCCCAGATCCCTCTTGAGTTTCGAACAGTCGATCGCATACCGCCGATCGTGTCCCGGCCGATCCTTTACAAACCTGATGAGGTTTCGGTATTGTTCCGGATCGCTTCCCGTTACCTTCCCCATGATCCCGCAGAGGGTATGGATGAGCTGGATGTTCTCCCACTCGTTCTCTCCCCCTATAGTGTACGTTTGCCCTGCTGTTCCGTTCCGCATGACGGTCCACACTGCGCTGTTATGATCTTCCACATAAAGCCAGTCCCGGATGTTCCTTCCGTAGGGGTTTCCCGTCCTTCATGTTCAATATCATGAGCGGGATGAGCTTCTCCGGGAACTGGTACGGGCCGTAATTGTTCGAGCAATTCGATATAGTGACGGGAAGACCGTAGGTATGATGATACGCGCTCACGAGATGATCGGATCCCGCTTTGGATGCGGAATACGGACTCCGCGGGTCGTAGGGAGTGCGTTCTGTGAAATACCCCGTTTCCCCGAGCGATCCGTATACCTCATCGGTGGATACATGATGGAACAGCACATCCTCTCTCTCCTTCCAGACATGCCTCGCAGCTTCGAGAAGCGTAAATGTGCCGATCACATTGGTGGTAATGAACTCCTTGGGACCGAATATGGACCGATCCACATGGCTTTCCGCTGCAAAATGCACCACTGTGTCTATGTCGTAAGCAGCAAAAAGGGTATGCACCT
>CAZWAS010000056.1:3422-20379 GCA_964631915.1 uncultured Spirochaetales bacterium
CATCGCAGATGTCTCCGTGCTCGAATACATACCGCTCGCCTCCGAACCGTTCCACTATATCGCTCAGATTTTCAGGATTTCCCGCATAAGTGAGTTTGTCGAGGTTCACGATACGGCCCGAGAAATCCGTTTTGGTAAGCAGATAGCGAATGAAATTGCTGCCTATGAACCCGGCTCCACCTGTTACGAGTATATTGGTTAAAGCTCTCGTGTGCATAATGGTGTCCTTTTTTTTTTTTTTTTCAAACTCTGAATATATATATGTAGACTCTCCCGCCAATCAGGGATCCTGATACCAAACACCGCTTTTATTTTCTCTTTCGAGAGTACCGAATACGCAGGTCGACGCGCCTTTGTAGGGTATTGATCAGTTGTTATAGGATTGATAACACATTTACGGTCAAGAAGCCCTGAACCTCGCGCTTCCTCGTAGACAGCTAAAGCGAACTCATACCAGGTCGTTTCACCTGCATTGGTAAAATGATAAGTTCCGTACGCGTTCGCACCGCTTTCGATGACTCGCATAAGTACGAATGCAAGATCAGCGGCGTAGGTAGGAGTGCCGCGCTGATCTGCCACAACATTTATGGAATCCCGCTCTTTCATGAGCTTGAGCATCGTATGCACGAAATTATTGCCGAATCTACCATAAAGCCAGGCTGTTCGAATAATAAAATGTTTCGACCAATTCCTCTGTACAAGACTTTCGCCTTCTGCTTTGGTTTTGCCATAAACACCGACAGGATCGATGGGGTCATCCTCTACATACGGCCTCGATCCGCAGCCGTTGAACACATAGTCCGTCGAAATATGGATCATAGCCGCATTGAGGGATGAAGCAATCATCGCAATATTCTCTGCACCGTCCGCATTCACAGCTCTTGCGATATCTTCTTCCTCCTCGGCTTTATCCACTGCGGTATATGCAGAACAATTGACGATCCAACGGACCGGTTTCCCGAAAGCAAAAGAGCGCAACGCTCCAAGAACAGTTATATCCACTTCTCGATCTGTTCCGATATACGGTATATTCCGTTCTTGAAAAAGAAGCGAAAGCTCCTGGCCGAGCATACCTCTGTTGCCGATGAGCCAGATCATACAAGGTCCTTGAAATAAGGTAAGACAGCGTCTCTCTCGGAAACTTGAACATCGCGGACCGGCCATTGAATCCCGATGTCAGGATCATCCCAGCGTATACCACTCTCACTCGCCTTGTTGTATTCTGCAGTGCATTTGTATTCGAACTGTGCCTTTTCGCTCAACGTGACGAATCCATGGGCGAATCCAGCCGGAATGAAAAACATGAACCTATTCTCCTCGGATAACTCAACACCATACCATTCACAATAGGTAGGAGAATCGCGTCTCAAATCTACAGCTACATCCCATACCGCTCCCTCGATAACCCTCACGAGTTTCCCCTGAGCATATGGTGCTTTCTGAAAATGAAGTCCTCGAAGTACTCCTCGCGAGGATTTCGAATGATTGTCCTGTACAAATCGGCAGTCTATACCATGAGCTTTGAATTCGGATTCTTTATAGGATTCCATGAAGAATCCCCGTCCATCAGGAAAAACTCTCGGTTCTATGAGTGTGAGTCCAGGTATCTCAAGCGTCTTAAACGTAAAAGGCATTGTCTATTCCTTCAGAATGGAATACAAATATTCACCATAGGTGGATTTCTTCAATTGATCGGCAAGCGTTTCAAGCTGTTTCGCATCAATAAAAGCCATGCGATACGCGATCTCTTCTATACACGCGATCTTAAGCCCCGTCCTGTCCTCTATGGTCTTCACGAAAGCAGTGGCTTCAGCAAGAGAATCATGCGTACCGGTATCCAGCCATGCGAATCCTCTACCCATGAGTTTAACGTCCAATAATCCCTGCTCGAGGTAAACCCTGTTCACGTCGGTTATTTCGAGCTCTCCCCGCGGAGAAGGTTTCAAAGATTCTGCAATCGAAACGACATCATTGTCGTAGAAATAGAGCCCTACGACCGCATAGTTCGATTTCGGAATTTTCGGTTTCTCTTCGATCGATATCGCTTTTCCGGTCGAATCGAATTCGACCACGCCATAGCGTTCCGGATCTTTCACATAATAACCGAACACCGTAGCACCCTTTCGAAGTTTTGAAGCTTCCTGAAGCATTCTACTCAAATTTTGACCGTGAAAAATATTATCGCCGAGAACAAGACAAACCGAATCGCTACCTATGAATCTCTTTCCGATCAAAAACGCCTGGGCGAGCCCTCCCGGATTGGGCTGTACAGCATATTCTATGTTCATACCGAGTCTCGTCCCATCGCCGATAAGCTGTTCGAAACGAGGCGTATCCTGCGGAGTTGAGATGACGAGCACTTCTCTTATGCCAGCGAGCATAAGAATGGACAGAGGATAATAGATCATAGGTTTGTCATAGATCGGCAGCAACTGTTTACACACGACCTGTGTTACAGGATATAACCGGGTACCAGCCCCGCCTGCAAGAATGATACCTTTCATTTCAAATCTCTCATCTTGTTACAGATCCTTAGCATATCAACGAAAGTTCCTATTTCACCTTATTCACAATCAGTTTCACCATTTCAGTGATTCTTATTCATGGGAGTCTCTCTGAAATATTTTTTGCGATGTTTATGTCTTATCAACCAGTCAATTATAAGACCCAAAAAGAGAGAAACAAAAATAATCTCTGCCATGATCCCGATCGGAAGATTATTCATTTCAAACCTCACACGATTAAATTGGCACTGGTAATAGTCTGCACTATTCTACTACTCGCTTTGCCGTCTCCATAAGGGTTGTACGCCCGAGACATACATAAGTATTCTTCTTCATTATCAAGAAGCTGGGATACTGCAGTAACTATTCGTTCAGTATTTGCACCTACTAATTTTACCGTCCCAGCCTCAACGGCCTCTGGTCGCTCAGTTGTGTCACGCATAACTAAAACGGGTTTTCCGAGACTAGGAGCTTCTTCCTGAATCCCTCCTGAATCCGTTAATATCAATCGAGCATTACTCATCAAAAACACAAATGGTTGATAATCCAAAGGATTAACAAGATGTATGTTCGAAATTCCCGATAGATAGGTCATAACAGGCTTTTGAACATTTGGATTAAGATGAACAGGATATACAAATTGATAATGACAATAGCGTTTAGCAAGATAAACAAGGGCTCGGCAAATATTCTGAAAACCTTCCCCAAAGCTTTCTCTGCGATGCCCTGTAATGAGAACATAGGGACACGTTTCCGGGTCAAATCGAAGGATCGAAATTACGATGTTTCGAATTTGTGCATATAACGTACGATCACTATTGATGCGCTGCAATATCAACTGTAATGCATCAATTACAGTATTACCGGTAACAATTATTGCGTTTTCTGGCACAGCTTCTTCCATCAGATTTCGTCTCGCCGTTTCTGTAGGGGCAAAGTGAAACGTTGCGATTCTTCCTGTAACCTGCCGGTTGATTTCCTCCGGCCAAGGAGAATATATATTCCGTGTCCGAAGACCGGCTTCTACATGTCCTACAGGTATGCGGGCATAATATGCAGCAAGCGACGTCGTCATAGTGGTTGCCGTATCCCCATGAACGAGCACGATATTGGGTTTTACTTGAGAGAGTACATCGCGTAAGCCAAGAAGCACTCGAGAAGTCAAATCATAAAGATCTTGTCCTGGGCTCATCAAATTTAGATCATAGTCGGTACGAATTTTGAATATTGTGAGTACCTGGTCAAGCATCTCACGGTGTTGCGCAGTAACACATACTATGCTCTCAGTTTGATTATCAAGCTCCAGAGCACGTATGACAGGTGCCATCTTTATAGCTTCAGGCCGTGTACCGAATACAGACAGAACTCTTATTTTCTGTTTTTTTGTGCTCATCTGATAGCTCCAACATTACAGTGTTTTACTGATGTAGTATATTCAGGGTTGTACATGTTTTCAAAGAGCACTATGCCTTAACAATAGTACTGTTTTGCTGCCGTATGTTCAATGATTTGAAACATTCGTTTCGCGAGTTGTTCTCTATCATGTTCACTTGACAACCGTTTAGCTCCTGTCTGGAGACGTTGATATAATTGGGGGTTATTCACAATGAAATTCAATTTCTGAAGCAATTCTTCAGCATTCTCTGGTTGAAAGCAAACACCTGCACCATAAGTCTCTATTAATTCCTGAGCTTCACCTTCAACACCAAGCAAAATTGGTTTCCCCAGGGCACAGCACTCAAATATTTTCGACGGAATGACTTTGCGAAATTCATCACGTCTCTTTAGGCATACTATCATCACATCTATGATCGATATGTAATCAGGAATGGAAGACCGTGGGATCATCCCCGTGAAATGCACATTATGTAGATTATACCGTAGAACTTGTAATTCTAGAATCCTACGGTCAGCACCATCACCTACTATCAAATAATCGATATTTGGACTCTGTCTTGCAGCCTCCAGTATCGTTCCGATGCCATGGGCCATACCAATAGTACCAATATAACCGACAACTATTTTTCTTTCCAATCCTATCGATAATTTCTTTTGTAAATCCATATTTTTCGGTTTGGGATGGAATGCGGATATATCTACCCCATTTTTCACTACGAATATCTTTTGACCCTTAATACCGCGTGACATAAGATCTCGTCGAAAAGATTCCGTTACGGCAATAATTGCATCTGCACGGGCATAGAGAAAGAGTTCGATTTTTTCAAGTAGAAAAAACAACAAACCTTTCTTCATTGCACCAACCGTAACAATTGATTGTGGCCAAATATCACGTAATTCAAAAATCCATGGGATTCTGCGGAGTTTTGCAAGTGCACATCCACTCCATACAGTAAAAAATTGAGGGGACGTTGCGATAATTATATCAACATCAGGGATCGTCAATCCTGCAAAGAAAGATGCTATTGCAAAACTCAGATAATCGATTATACGGCGTATGGATCCAGTGTTAGGCGCCATATATGTCCAAACACGTACCACCGCCACTCGTTCCGATACTTGGCGGCGTTGAATTATTCTGTTCGCATACCCACAAAAAACATGTCCAGTTGGAAAATTCGGTTGGCTAGTGATTACAGTTATTCTGGCACCAAGTCTATCCCACACTTGTATATGTTCCCACGTCCGTGAAGCTGGGGCGTTCACCTCAGGTGGAAAATTATCAGTCAAGAAAAGGATATGCAATTAGAGTCCCCCACGCAGATAGTGGTTATGATTTCTATGGAATCAAAAAAAGCAATAGAAAATCTTACAACTGGATGAATCTCTTCTTTATTAAATTCTTGGTATAATGCTTCGTAAGTTAGTTTCGGCCTCCCCATATCACAGCGAATACATACTGTCTCCCCGACTTGCACATATCCATCGGATGATAAAACAACATTCGCATGTGGAGTAAAGTGCCAACTCACCTCTGCTATATGCGAACCAGACCATGTCAAAAAATCATGAATTTCAAACGATGATCCCATCCATACGAATCTTCGCTTATGATGATACCCAATCCAAGCATGGATTTCCCCTATTATTGCATTACCTTCGTATCTAAGCGGGAATACCTTTCCACGTCTCCCCATTCGAAAAGCTCCCCAGAATTCATGTTGATCATAACTATCAATGGAAACGGTATTATGAGCGCGGCTCGATTTCAGATATTGGCGAGAGACGCCGGGAAGGTAAGTTCCACAACCACTATCCGTTAAGAATTTTGAACCAGTTATCCACATCTCAAACGACAAAGCAGAAGAGTGGGCATGCCCAGGTTGATAGGGAACAAAACCTCCACCATCAACTATCACAGTCGATTTTGATGAACAAAGGATCGCGATATTACTTTCTCGAAAAATCTTCTGCTGTTTGTGTGATTCGATAGAACCAATAATCGCATGGCAATACTTAAGCAATGGAAAAGGTTCAGTCGCAATTCCATATGCAGAGTCATTTAGAAGTGGTATCTTTCCCTCGATACATACTGCACTAAGAAACATTGCCATTTGGCGCGTCTTACTTACAAGCCATTCATCTGAATATCCGATGTTGATCAGATCCACAAGCATCTCAAGAATAATCGAGTGATACATTAAAGAACGTTCAAAATGTGCTCCATCCGAATTAATCTGTTCATTGAGCTCTCTATGAAGATGCTGAATAAATTGAGCTTTGATTGCCACCATTTCATCTCCGGAGAAAAACTGCATCCCCATTAAAACTGCACATATATTCGCTAAATAGTGATTAGCAAGTAGATCTATCTCCGGGTTCCGAGCGATAAATAACAAATCAAAAAGAAGTGTTTCAAGGATTTCACGAGGGATATCAGAACGTAAATGAAGTGCAAGAAACTTTAGCCAATTAATTGAACGCAATGATGACGGATATGGTAAGAAAAGATCGTAATCAATGTGACCCTGTTGTCGCGCAGTACACCAATCTATGATTAATTTATATCCCTCTTCCTCAGACAACCCCTCCTGGGCCAAATATTCGAAATAAGCAAGATTCCAGCACCAAAGTCTCTCTTCATCAATCTTCCATCCATTCACCTCATGTGTTCGGTTGAGAAATGTGAAGATTCGGTTACCATTTTCGTTACGATAAAAAGGGGATCGTAATAGAAACGGTACTTTAATATGTGGAACAGAAAAATCATAATTAGGGAGTTTGGGTTTTGATACTATATGAAACAAACGATGCCGAATTAGACCATAGAGCTGTATTGGCTTCAAATGCTTCAGAGTATGAAGATAAGTGAGTATCATATTCGTTATTTTTACAGTTATCACATAAAAGCAACCACAAAAAAATTTATAGAAAGGGAAGAGACATTAAGAAGAATTTACCGAATATTGGCTGTACCATCAGATGACAGAGCTTCCTCGATGGCAAAGGTTGCAAGTGTCGTATCTTCAATCGACTGAAATGTCATTGCAGGTACACTGCTCTCTATTGATGATAAGAAAGCGTCAAGTTCTTCTCTGAATCCTTTTTGTTGTCTAAATTTCCGTATCAGCTTCTTCTTGCTTCCAGCGAATATAGTTAAAGTTTTGAAATTTCCTAATTGAAATGCAGAATTGAGGCCAAATCCTTCAATATACTCCTTTGGCATTCTATTATTCCCTATATTGGAATAGATAATCGTAGCAATAGATCCATCTGCATATTCTAATGTGGTGAAAACACTCTGAGATATGCTATCTCGCCCGCGGATTGCTTTGACCCGAACCGGACCAGCCCCGATGAGTACATTACATACGTCGATAAAGTGGCACATTTCCCCTACAATCCGCCCTCCACCCTCTTTCGGATCAAGAATCCAATTTCCTGCAGCTATGGTACCTGCACTCACCCGGTAAAGAATTATTCGAGGACCGGATCCCAATGACTCTGCTGCATACTTAAGAAGAGGCGAAAAGCGACGGTTGAATCCCACTTGAAGAATTACATTTTCCCGCAAAGCTTCTTTTATCTTAAACAGCTCATCACGATTCATCGCAAGAGGCTTTTCCACAAATACATGCTTTCCAGCCTCAAGCGCACGAATAACGAGATCTGCATGTAGACCATGGCGAGTTGAAATTATAACCGCCTTTATTTCCTTATCCGATAGCAATTGGTTTACATCTGTCGATGCTATTCGGAATCCATACTGTCTTGCAGCATGCGAAGAGCTTAATCCACCTTGCGTAACTACCATCGCGAGATGTGCTTTCCGCAAACGTCCGAGAACCGGTAAAAGAACAGCGAAGGAAAAAGACCCAGCACCTATCAAACCTACTGAAATAGCACCATCCTTAGCGGGTTTGCTGTCATATATGATTATCCGAGAATCCGATTGTTCGTTTGAAGATCTTTCGGAATATTCGAGCAATACTCCAAGAAAAGGTTCGCCAGTAGAACTGGTTACAACATTGTATGCTTCAAGTGCCTTTGAAAATGGAAAGGTATGAGTAATGAGTTTTGAAGGGGTAATACGTTTTTCGGCAATCAAAGTTAAAAAGGCTTCGAAGTTACGTTGTTCAGTCCACCTCACATATGCATACGGATAATCAATTCCCCCCTCTTCGTATAGTGGATCATATCGCCCTGGACCATATGCCATGGAAAGTCGTAAATCCAATTCTTTTTTATAATAAATATCGCGAGGGACATTGAGGTTTACCATCCCCACAGCGATAATGCGCCCTTTCATTCGGCAAGCCTTACCGGCATGGATGATAGGTTCATCATTATCGGTAGAAGCTGTAATAATCACCGCATCTAACCCATGGTGATTTGTGATCTGCTCTGCAAGAGCAACGAACCCAGAGGGAGCCGTTGCCACATTTATGCCATTATGAACAGCTTGATCACGCTTCCAGCTATCCGGATCGCTTCCTATAACAATACATCCGGCAGCTTTCAGAATCTGTACCGTAAGTTGGCCAATGAGCCCTAACCCGATGACACCTATTATTTCTCCTACAGAAACCTGGGCTTGCCTTACCCCTTGAAGAGCAATCGCACCTACAGTAACAAAAGCAGCATCGGAAAGCGATACTGATTCAGGAACCCGAACTATGAGATTGGAAGGAACACAATTGTACTCCGCGTGCGTCGCGAACCCTGCCCCTCCACATGCTACCCAGTCTCCTGTTCGTAATCCGCTACTACCGTCGGTTTCCACAACTACACCTGAGCAACTGTAGCCAAGCGTAATGGGAGTTGATAATTTGGCTTTTACTTTGGAAAAAGTTGTTAAAAAACCTTCTTGAGATATTTTGTCAAAAACTTGTTGAACAAGCTCCGGTTTGCTGAGCGCTTTGCCGACATATCCTTTCTTCCCCAGTTCAATTATCATTTTTTCAGTGCCGATAGAAATAAGCGAAAACGCTGTCTTAATCAAATGCCTCCCGCGAGGTACACTTGGGAGCGGAACCTCTGCAAGAATCAGTTCACCATTCTGATAGTTTTGTTGTATCTGTTTCATCCTCAGTTCCCCTTCGCAAACGGTCTACTTATTGCAGAAGTAATATTTCCAGTTGCTGCCGAAATAACAAAACGAATCTTACCGTTCGGACCGCGTTGAATATGGCCTACCCGTTCGAAACGGATCGACACCTCGTTACCTATCCGCGAAATGAATTCCGCCTTCAATGTCTCAATATCACCTTCTCTAAAGTCTGAGCGTGGTACAAACAAAACTCTAACCGACAAGTCTGCTTCCTGCAGAATCTGTGCCTCTGCAATGGTAGTGGCATCTTTAAAAATATGGTCAAGACGTCCAATCCAACGTCCATTTGGAAGTACTAAATAATCTTCCTTGCGACCATCTATAGATTCTACCTGTCGCATGCCCCCATCAAATACTGTAGCACTCGGATTATATAAAGTAACCACATCGCCGGTATCATAACGGAGAAATAGTATGCCATCGTTCCAGAGGGATGTGCCAATTATTCTATATTGATGGTCACTTTCTGGTATCTCCACTAATTCAACAAAAGAATAATCCTCATCAATACGCAACTTGCCATCCGGATGTAGAGAAATATTAGCGACCGGCTCAGTAAGACCATAATGTTGAATTGGTCGACACCCCAATACTCTTGTAATGACTTCGACTTGCTGAACAAGCAGGTTTTCCGCACCAACAGAAATCGTACGAATAGGATAAGTGAGACGTAGATTTGCCTGTTCCATCAAAGATGCAAGAAGACAGATGGTTGAGGGATACCCATGAATCCAAGGGATTTGCCGTCGGTTGAGATCTTCTACATAGTTTTTAACCGTAGTTGCGGATAAATGATACATACTATACATCACTTGCCGCAGAGGATAACATACATGCCAATAAGGTGGTTTTGAAATCGTAGGCGGAAGCAAGGTTCGCCCACCGAAGTAACTGCACCAAGTGTTACAATCTAGACCATGCATTTTTCGATAACGCCACCATACAGCCCACTTATGAAGTTCTGCCTTTACCGGTTCAGGGAATTGCAATCCACTGCCGGTTGTTCCACTGGTATGCACTATCCTAGATTTCCTTCCAACATCTGTGATGATATCAGACATATTTGCAAGAATGTCCGATTTATAATGAATTGGAAGTACACCTAAATCTTTTGGATTTTCAATCTGCTCTGGCTTAAATCCATATCGTTTAAATAGCGCATTATAATATGAAGAATTCATTGCATGATAACAGAGATGCTCCCGCAGGCGATGCATCATAATGGTTAATCGCCTATTGTCATTGAGGTCAAGGAAGTTCTCATATTCATGCAATACAGAGGTGAAGTAGGATGGATAACGTCTACGATGGATACGCCATCCCTCCACGTTTATAAGTATTTTCTGCACCTTATATGGGAGCTTGGCATAAAGAGATTCAATGTCATGATCCATATTCAACATGCCCTTTCCATCCAAAATGAGGTTCGAAATCGAAAAATACATCCTTTCGCTCGATCTCTAAAAACAAACCATTCCATTCTGAACGATTACTTATAACCTGAAGCGTCGAAACATCTAAATCTGAAATAGGAAATCTCATCGGTTCCAAAGCTTTGTAAATAATAGGAAGTTTCCTCCAATCAAATCCCATTGCTCTGCATGCAACCATATCAACCGCCACCGGGTCATCCCCAAGTAACACTATTCCGCATTCCTTTCTGTCACCCTGCATCGGTCCAGAGCCCTCCATACAGATGATACCATCGACTACCGAATAATATCGCTTTCGCGGCCGATCGTCATCTAACATCCCGTTAGGTAAACCATACAGTAAACAACGATTTAAGTCGATCGCCATTCTCCACGTTGTGTCATTACCAAACCAATTTCCACTTCGAATAACATTTGATGTCGAACCAAAGGTATTTTCACCAACCCGGCGCATAAATTTCACAATTCCAACTCGTTTACCAGTATTGGACAAAGCAAAACGTCTAAAATTCTTTACTGCAAAGCGCTCTATTTTTCTGATAATTGTCTCATTAGGGAACTGATCACCACCTTGTTTGGGACTTCCTTCGACATGATGGGGCAACCAATTCTTCTCAGCGTTAATACCAACCAAATTTTTTATATTGAGAGTTACACCAGTCTTTTTGTGTGTCTTCAATTTCGGCATATTGATAAAGACATCTGCTTTAATCGGTGTGGCCGCAAGGAGGTATTCTTGAATTGTTCCGCAATGATGGCGATTTACCTCTTCAGACTCATAGTCAGCACCATAATAACGCCCTTCGCCAGGATGATTAAAAAATAGACTATTAGCCGATAAATTAAACGCCACCTTCCCATTAGGATCGCCTTTAAGCTTCTTTCGCTCGACAATCACGCCATTCTCGGCTTTCCACTCCTGATCTCGTAAGTCGAGAAATTCACAAATAGCTCCTGTTTTTTTCGTAAGGTTGACAAGAAAATCTTCCAATCCAAGTCGTTCTTTTATGCGTGCAAAACTCGAATCGGTTTGTGGGGCATCGCAAATTGTTATTCGACCTGATCGTCCAACTTTAGTCGCCACATATCCAGCAACATATTTCAATAAATTCGGAGAAGTGATGACACACTCCCATTCCTCAGGGTCATTCTCTTTCGATTCCTTGACTAAATTGGGTTTAATTACAACCCAATCTCCGGGATGAATATCCATAAAAGATAACAATCTTTCATCTAACGATTGACTATCAAATATTCCTACGAACGACTCTCGTTTAGACACAACATCCTACCTCAAAAATAAAAATATGTTCTCTTTGAGATGATCAGAGTTTCCACAACCCTCTGTTCTGTCGATAACTTGAAAGAAAAACAAAAAGCCGTGACAAATTGTAAAAATTATTTGGTCCTAGAATTCTCAGTAATATTTTCAGAAAAAAGTAAACAACCCGAAATTTACCGCTATGATCAGCCATATCTGAAACACCCGCTGATTTATAAGGTATATTGCCGCGTTGCAATAACCCATTTTTGCGAGCAAATTTCATTACAATACCATCAGCATTGAAAGGATCGGTTTCTGGGGGAATTCCCTCGTTCACAGCTACATATGCCCGGCGTAAAGTAGGAGAAATATAACTTCCATCGCTCATGTAATCAAAACCATATTTTATACTCGAAAATCCATTATCATTCTGCCGCAGCAATTCAGCATATTCAAGACAAATCTCATCCAAATCGGGCCTGCCGGTTCTTTTCCATGGATGGGGCCTTGAAGATACAGAACGCGGATTCAGAATGTCAAACGAACTGAAATGGAAAAAAACTAACTTGAAACGATTGTTTACGATATAACCTTCCTCTGTCCTCGAAAGAATACGCTCATGTAGATTCCAGAATGCCATATTTAAGCCGAGGTTGAAAGAAACATGAAAATCTTTGAAAAAGCAAGGGATAAGCGATACCCACTTCTGATCTGTTGATAATCCGAATTGTGTCTCAAAAAAGCACATATTAAGACATCGTAAAGACCACCACTTTAAGAATTCAAGCGCTTCCCCCCGCTTTGTAACTGCATAAAAACCCAAATTGAACGAACCGAAGCGCATCAGTCCAAGATCATAACCGACTGTCTTATCGTCTATCGGGATAGTATAATGTGGTGTGAGAATAATAGAATGCTTTTCAAGAAGTTCATATATCACATTCAAATTGTCGTAAAGACAAATATCAGGATCGAGGAAAATAACATTTTCAGAGTTTTCCAGTAGTTTGAGGGTGAGCAATGGTTTGATTGCAGTCGTGAATTCGGTAACATCATACATGAATGCAATTCGTTCAAAACCTTCAACATTTTGTTCCTCTATCCATCTAATTTCTGCGGGAACATTTTTTAAATCTATATTTTGTTTTCTATCTGCAATAAAAATAATCAGTTTTTTATTTTCAAATTTAACTACAGAGCGGGCTAATACAATTGCTTTTGGCAAATAACAAATAGAACAGACAGTAAATATAGTTGTACATGTTTTATTTTGCATTACCATTCCTTTATTTTTTATATTTTATTATGGGTTACTTCTTCAGGAACCCACAAAATACATCTCCAATTAAAAAATTCATTCGGTTCGAATTGAAAAACGTACGACAATTTGAATCAAAATATAACTAAAAAATAGCTTAATGAGTTTCAATGTCTTCGAGCTCCCAATGCGCAAGGAAAAAAACAGTAACTTAAAGGATGCTCTCAAAAAATCTTTTATTCTTGAAATTGGATATTTTCTTCCAATAAATTGCTTGCCCAAAAATGACCAACAGTGGTCCCCTTGTTCTGTAGAATGATCCAATCCAGGGATGTTAGAAATTTCGGCTATTAATTGATTCTGCTTTTCAGCAGCAAGACAGATATAGTAATCAACCCCATCAATAAAATAAGACACATCATGTCCTCCCACTTTGGCAAGTTTATCGAGAAAAAACAAGGTTCCGCTACTTATAGTAAATTCTACCTCCTCCAGGTTGTAATTTCCAAATGAGATCACACGGTTCTGTTTCGAATTCATCTTTTTAGCTCGGAATGTAACACTAAACACTCGCAATGTATCAAACGTTGTCCAATTCGTATTACAGTACATGGCAAACTCAGAAACGTATAATAAAGTTTCAAGAGTAAAAATAGTATCTTGGTCAAAGTATAGCATCATCTGCCATCCTCCGGTCCAAGCAGCATTTGAAAGAATTTTTAATGCATATGCAATTCCATTATTTGCACCAGTAGTAAAATACCGAATTTTTCTTTGATTTTTCGCTAAAAAAGATTCATCCGTGCAAGATGGAGAGTTATCGAAGAGAAAAATATCATATCCTGCATCAATCGCAAGCGCCAACCGTTCCCATGTATGAACGGTTGGGTTAAAAAGGATAAAAGAAATAGCGGGTTCATATTTCTGCATGAAAATTACCTAAGGAACCTCTGAATAATTCAAGTTTTTGCGCACGGTCGGCTCAAGCGAAGATCTGTAACAAAATTTATGTAAATGGCCATAGCATGGTAACCTGCAAGGGGGGAAACCGAAAGAAAAAGACGCAATCGACCTACTGCTCGACCAAATCGATTTCCATGGGTTAACGCAGGAAGATGTTCTTAGGCAAGACGGGCTTGTCAAAACACTTTCCGCGAAGATACTGAATCAGGTAATGGAAGCCGAAATGGAACACCATGTAGGCTACCCGAAGAACTCCAGTGCTGGAGACAATACCGGGAACAGCCGAAATGGGCACACCGAAAAGACAGTGCTGACCGAACATCAAAGGCGTGAAATCGCTGTTCCCCGTGACCGCAATGGGACATTTGAGCCGGTCATCGTTCCGAAGTACGAGAAGCGCATTCCGCTTTTCAATAACCAGATTATTTCGCTCTATGCCAGCGGTATGACAACACGCGACATCAAGGCACACCTTGAGAAGATCTACGGAATCGAGGTTTCACCGGAGCTTATCAGCCGGATTCCCGACGCTGTTATGGAGGAAGTTTGCGACTGGCAAACGCGACAGCTCGATTCGTCGTATCCGATCGTATATCTCGATGCGCTTCGGGTAAACACCGGGCGAACCGCCTGGAAAACGTGCAACAAAGCCCAGTACACCGCGCTCGGAGTCAATTTCCAGGGGAAAAAGGGAGTCCTCGGCTTTTGGATAGCGGATACCGAAAGCGCCAAGTTCTGGATGAACGTGTTGAACGAACTGAAAAACCGGGGAATTAAAAATATTGTAATTGCCTGTACTGATGGCTTAACCGGATTTCCCGGCGCGATTCGCGCAGTCTATCCCAATACCCGCATACAACTATGCATCGTCCACATGGTTCGTAACTCAACAAAATTTGGGGCACCTCTAAAAACTCATGTAGCATAGCCCCATTAGCGTAACTTCATGCAAAGAAAGAAAAATAATAGAAAACCTTTTCCATGCCGGAGGCCTTTTATATCGAACACAGGCGAATGTAACGAACCATGTTGTACACCAGATTCATCAATCCAATGATCCCTCGCGCTCGCATTATCCCGATCGATCGAATACGGTGACCTTTCATCGAATTGTGAATAAAGCCGAACACATGTTCAACTCGTGCCCGTATCTTGGATTTTTTCCTATTCCGTTCTTGTTGCTCTTTCGTTAAGGGCAATCCACGATACCCTTTTTCATGAATTCGATTTCTTATCCTGAAGTTCTTCAGAAGCACCTGTACGGGTTTTCCCGAGTAGGCGCTGTCGGCATACAGTTCATGATGGGAGTCTTCTTCCGTCAGGAGTTCTTCCAGGGCTTGGGAATCATGCACGGATGCGGGAGTCACCACGAAAGCCTCGATGATCTTCGATTCTTTATCGATCTTGATGTGGTTCTTATACCCGTAATGTTTCTCTCCTCCTTTGACCGTTCATCTTGCGTCCGTATCTTTTTGCCTCTCCTTGTTTTCGCTCCATCCTTCAGGGCGTACGTTTTCTTTGATGTCCTTGTTCTCTTCCCGAGTATTTCTCTGTTTCGGTACTTCGACGAAACTCGCGTCGACGATCGATCCTTTCTGAGCTATGTAGCCGTTCTCAAGCAGATACTCATGGAACTGCTCGAAAAGCTTTTCCAACTCGCCCGATTTCGTGAGCGTTTCCCGGAACAGCCAGATCGTTTTTTCATCTGGCACTTTGTCGTTCAAATCAAAATCCACGAATCTCATGAACGACAAGCGGTCCATGAGCTGGAACTGCATCTGGTTGTCCGAAAGGTTATACAGCCGTTGTAAAATGAGGATCTTGAACATCATAAGGTAATCGTACGCAGGCCGGCCGCCGGCACCTTTCGGAACCTTGTGAAACACCTTTTTCAAGGACTGTCTGAAGCTCTCCCAATCGATCATATCTTTCAATGCCAAGAGCGGATCGCCTTGTTTTTTCAACTCTTCCAACCTGAATGCTTCGTCAAAAAATCCTTTTTGTATGCCCATGGTGCGGTCCTCCGCACTGAGTTTAGCAGATACTACTCAGCTTGAAAATTCCTTGAGTTTTTAGAGGTGCCCTATAATTATTTTCAAAAGCGCAGAAAGTGTTGTTTAAACAACTGATCAGACAAGACTACGAGAGCAAAAATAACTACTGCCAGTCGCGAGAATTCGATTTCCTTGATAATCTTCACTGCATGCGCAAGCAATACGACAAGAACTATACCGAAGAATTGTGACAATCGAACTGAAAAAGTAGGGACAATGGATAATGCATAATAAATAAACATCATCAAACCATAAATTTTCAATAGAAGAATATCACATTCAAAACGGAGTTTCTTAACATTTAAGGATATGATATAATAAAGAATTAGGAGACCAGAATTGTACAGATTAAAAATATTGTAATAGCCGGTTTCTCCACTTTTCAACCTATTCACATAGGCAGCAACTTTCGGTATATCACCGAACAACGAAAAGAAATTAAGCATCACTGTATCCAGTTGGGCTACTATAATCCCTATTATTGGAAGAAGAAGATAAATCACTTTGTTGAAAGAATTTCTCTTCATAAAATACACAGGAAAAGCGATGATAGCGGAATAATGGAACAACAATGCAAGCAATATTTTGAAATAATACTGAACTGACCGACGCTCCATGATATCGGGGATACTCCATAAAAACAAAGCACACGCGACCCCCTGACGAATCTGAGTCATTTCATGAAGTACAAAATATAGACAGATGTAAATAAAAATGCTGAGAGCAGGATTATGCGATACTCTTTTTATCGCTAGTATATGTAACGAAACGCCGATAACTGCGTATATCATTATAACAAAACGAACACTCGAGAAAAAAAAACATTTCGAAATGAAAGCTATTATCCAAAATGCCGGTTCTATACTTAAAAGATTGATTTTTCCTGTCGAAAAAAAAACTTTTAAATAATACTCTATAATCAAAAAAACAAACTAATAACAATTAATATATACAATTTACAAAACTCTACATA
>CAZWAS010000056.1:20389-24372 GCA_964631915.1 uncultured Spirochaetales bacterium
CGAGTCAGAATCCATACCGATCGGCCTAAACGCAGCGAATAGTATCAAAACAGCAACAACAACCACTTCCAGATACGTGCCTGGTTTATCATTACTGTTCTCCTGCAAACAAGTGGTTTCTTGAATCATTCGATCATGCTTCCTGTCAAGACTTCGTGGTAAAGTCGTGAACTATTTGCAATATCAAACAGTTCATGAGCTATACGCTGACATTCCGCAGCCATATAATCGCTTCGTGCTGCTTCCAAGCTACAGGGCTTTGCAAATGTCACAACTCCTTCAGAAATTTCAAAAGGAATTCCGACAATAGAATTTGATAGAATCGCATCCAAACTTTGAACCACCTTATTATAAATAATCGGTTTTCGAGCAGCTAAATATTCAGGTACTTTTGACCCTATCATTGTTGCAGCCATCAGTGAATCGAACATAGTCTGTACATCTTTGAAAGGGACCACAGTATGCGTTGCGGTTTGAAGCAGTTTGTGACTTTCTACAATCGATCTAGCTGTCCGTATTGATACATCTTCTCTGTCGATACCATACGTCTGTAACGCGCAAGTTACTTCGTCAGGGTCGGATAATGTAATGATAAGCAGTTTTGCATACCCTCCCATCTCTTTTTTATATGCATTGTATACCAATGCGAGATATTTGATACTGTGGAAACTTTTGTTCGCAATATTGCCGAGGTATGCCAATACTGGCACTCCATTATGGAAATCATGCCTAATGGGATTTGCATAATTGAATTTCGAAAGGTCGATACTTGCATGTATAGTTGCTATTTTTGCAGATGGGCATACTTTAAGAAAATGATTCGTTAGTCCAGCAGAGACACTGACTACAGCATCGGAATGTTCAAGCAGAGATTTTTCGATGAATTTCCATATTCGAAACGTAATACTTTTTTCTCTGCACCTTCCTACCAGAATAACCTCTTCGGGAAAAGTACTGCGGGGATCAAATACGACTTTTATTTTTATACGGAATATTCTTTTAACTAATAACACCATTACAGCCGCATGATAACTCCGGCAAAGGACAATATTAATTGCATTTTGACGCAGAAATGTTCTTAAAAACAGTATATGTCCGCAATATAGAAATGGGAATTCGTACACCCGTGATCGGAAAAACGAGCCAAGCGCCAACAGATTTCGTATACTAACCGGAATCGCAGCATCCGTGCACAATCGGACGAATCTTTGCTTGTCTGTTTTCCATTCGATCCGATGAAATAATGATTTTCTATTTATAATAGGAACTCCACACAATATTTTAAGTGCAATATCTTTATATTTCGATAGCGAAGCAAGTTGTTCAAGTATGAGATTGACAAAAATACCTGAATCGTATACACCTTCTCCCCACGTTAAATACAGAACATTCTTAACAGCCATTTTTGCCTACCTCTTCAATCGTGAGGAATTCTAAATCAGAATCTCCAAGTCTTCGCAAATATTCCACCGAAACGGAATTCATAGACTTCGGATGAGAAATGATGGTATATAAGCGAACATCAGTGAATATTCCTTTTATGTTCTCTATTCTTCCTCCACGATCAAGTGTAATAAGGTTGTTTGAAGAACGCAGACGCCTATGCCAAATATTTTTATAAAGCATCCCTTCCCCATCACCAAATGCCTTCGGCTCATCGTATGGGTGAACAATTCGTCGTACGCATTTCTCAAGAATAGAAATTCTTCTAGTAGAAATCGGTACTTCAACAAATTCGCCATCAGCCTCTTCTTCCAAAGGATTTTTGGTGAACCGGTAACAACTTTTTCCTATTATCGGATATTCAACTCGATAATCCTCATGCTCAACCATCAAACCATCAGCAATACTACTGTCTATGAAAATTCCGCTTTTTCGAAACGCATCGGCAAGTCTAAAAAAGGGAGGCAAAGCAAAACCACCGGCCCGAAATGCGACACAACAATAAGCTCCATCCACTTCTCTAGCTATTTCATTCAGGATTCCAGTCCCTGCTATAAAAAGGTTCTCAATTTGTATGCCGTCTAATGCATCAAGACAGTATCGTTTGTACGTATGGAATTCCCAATAGGGTTCAGCATACATTGCATCCAACCAATGCGGATGTAAATGCAACTCAATCCGGCTGCCCAGTGAAATAATCCTTTGAAGTTGTTCCTTGATTCGACCGATATCAGAAAGCAACCGTTGTTCTAAAAGCTTCATGAGGAACATCACATCAACAAAAAAAGTAGCCTTCATACCGGTTTCTTCGAATAGATCCAAGAGTATTGTCGTCGGCTTGAGAATACAATTTTCAACAGTCCCAGATGTTCGGCCGAAGAACAATTCGTAATCAAATGTCAGGCAAATCTTACCGTTCATGAAAGTGAAGTTCCTGATCAATAATATCTACCCATGCTTGCTTTGACTTCATTTGAACCAAAGCGGCATACATACAATACTTGAGATTGGAATATATATATTTCCATATATAACCTTCATTCATTTTGCCGCCGAAACGTTCTTTGAATTTTTGAATACCTTCCAGTTTCGAATTCTTTGGGGGACCTATCCGTGCGCCGACAAAATCGTAAATACCTACTCCTAGATCTTTAAAGTAATTAATCGCAACCCAATGCAAAAGATTCAAAGATCCCAATACAGGTTTCTCAATGCTTCCCCCAAGAAGATAATAAGCTGCATACTCTGAATACAGAATAATTGCGCACCCTTGGTACTGCCCGCAAAAAGTCGCAACAAATATTTCGACATGCTCATGTAAATTAAAAACAAGCTTCGACAATTGCTCTTTCGTCTGGAAACCAATACCCTGTCGTGCCATGGTTTCTTTCATGATATTGTAAGCAACATCCAGATACGTATGAGAATGAGCTATTTCAACTCCCCGCTTTTCTGCATTCCGAATAACATTTCTATGCTTTCCATGGAGACAAGTCCACAATTCTTCTTTATCTTTTCTCAAATCGAGCTGATAACTTGCGAAAGGAACAAATACCGCCATTCCAGGATAGCTTTTGAAAATCGCATGCGTGGGGCCTTGGGTGATAAAATCTATCCTCTGCTTTCTGAAATAATTTATTACCCCTTCGAGAAATCGCTTCTCTGTACTGAGATCAGGCTCCACATCCTTGGCAAAAATTGTCGCTGTTTGAAAAGTCACCCAGGCGAGAAATATCTTCGATTTTCTAGTAAACGGCAGAAAACATACAAGCCGTTCACCTAAGAATCCCCCTATCCAACCGTAAGATTCTCCCACACTCTTCAAATAACCCGATGAAGAAAAAATCGGATACTCCTCGGTCCAGTGTAATTCGAATTCCTTGATTTGAATAGCCATTATTTCAGATCTTTGTTATTCCACAAAAGTCTAATACGACCTTCGAAGAAGGTAGCGAACAACTCATAAAATCCTGATGTCCAACTAAGAAAACAATGATATCCGCTATCTCCATTGCCTCATTGATTCCCAAAAGCGTGAATTCCGGATGACTTTCTATGTTTGGTTCCACTATAATTACATTACGGTTACGCTCCTTTAACCATGTGGCAATTTCAAGTGCAGGAGACTCTCGGAGATCATCGATATTTGGTTTAAATGCAAGCCCCATGCAGGCAATAACAGGAACTCTGCCGGTTTTTGAAAAGAAATCGTCAGCAGCTTTCTCGATTTTCGCCAATGTCCACTGTGCCTTATAATCATTGCGCTCTCGAGCTGTTCGAATGACTTCTGCATCTCTTCCACCGGCCGCTACCAAGAACCAAGGATCAACGGCAATACAGTGGCCTCCCACACCGCAGCCGGGTTGCAGTATCTTCACCCTCGGATGTCGATTAGCAAGATTTATCAGTTGCCAAACATCAATATTAAACTTGTCACAAAGAATCGAGAGTTCATTGGCGAATGCAATATTAACATCACGATACGCATTCTCTACAAGTTTACACATTTCGGCCGTTCGAGCGTCTGTGGCATTCAACCT
>CAZWAS010000057.1:0-14290 GCA_964631915.1 uncultured Spirochaetales bacterium
GCAGTGCGCGCGTATATCATATCCTGAAGCGCTTTGACCGCACGGTCGTCCTGAAGCCTCTGGGACCATCCGTTCAGGCTGATGCGGCCTTCGTCGTCCATGACTCTAAACTCGAGACCATGCATTGCATCAAAATCGTCCAAAAGCATGAAAGCGCCTCCGCATCTCCAATACTAAGCCGCGAGATTCGATTTCGCAAGATTCATCCGAAGGGAAAACAGTCGGGTCACTCGGAACCGCACATGCCGCTTCCGCACTGCCCCCGCTGAAAGCCGCCGTTACACCCGCATGCGCAAGAAGGGGTTTCAGTACCCGAGGAACTGCGGTTCACCGCAAAAGCGCTCAGTTTTTTCTTCACGCGTACGCTTCCGCACGCTTCGCACGCTATAATCGTATCGGAACGTACAAGCATTTCGAAATCCTTACCGCAGGATTCGCAAGTGTATTCAAAAATCGGCATATTCCTCCCTCTCTGATCATTTGGTCACTATAAACAGTACAAAAAATGCAGGGAGGAATCAAGAAATTACGGGAAAAATGCGCTTGCGTGCTCAACATATGCCGTTGTAGTATGGAATTCCCGACAAGAGCGTAACGAACGGAGGGTAGTTCCCTAATGCAGTATGTCAAAATAGTCTTTGAAATGCTCGGTTCCCTCGGCCTTTTCCTATTCGGCATGAAAATCATGAGCGAAAGTATTCAGAGAGCAGCGGGGGAGAGGCTTAAGCAGGTCATGAACTTCATGACTGGAAACCGCTTTTCCGCCGTTCTTACAGGGCTGTTGGTCACAGGCATCATCCAATCCTCGTCTGCTACTACGGTCATAGTGGTTTCTTTCGTGAACGCAGGGCTCCTGTCCCTTGTGCAGGCTACAGGAGTGATCATGGGGGCAAACATAGGTACTACGATCACCGCTTGGATAGTATCGCTCATAGGGTTCTCGATAAAAATCGCAGTGTTGGCCATACCTTGTATAGGCATAGGTTTCGCCATGTCCGTGTACAAACGACTCGGCCAGACCGTGCAGAGCTGGGGGGAAGCCCTTCTCGGGTTCGGGCTTCTGTTCCTCGGTCTGGATTTTCTGACAAAGACGATCCCAAACCCTAACCCGGAGATGCTGTCTTTTCTCGCCCGATTTTCAGATATGGGAGTGCTGTCCACCCTGATCTGCGTGACGGCAGGCATGGTGCTCACCATGCTCATACACTCTTCGAGCGCTTCTACTGCCATAGCCATTACACTGGCCTTCCAGGGAATACTCGATTTTCCCATGGCTGCGGGCATCATTTTGGGATGCAACATCGGCACAACCATAGATGCGTTCCTCGCGTCCATAGGAACCAAGGTCAACGCGCGACGCGCTGCATGGGTGCACATTCTGTTCAATGTGTTCGGAAGCGTATGGGCAGTCATCCTTTTCAGACCATTTTTGGGACTCGTCGATCTCCTCGTCCCCGGCCATCCTCCTGCAAACATAGCCACGCACCTCGCCATGCTCCACACGGTGTTCAATACGATCAACACCATCATCATTTTTCCCTTCGTACCTCAGTATGCCGCTCTCGTTTCCAAGCTTATCCGCCCGAGAAAAGGGGAAGGAAAGGAGATCGGACTGCTCAGGTATGTCGCAGCTCCTCTGCGGGAAACTCCAGAGCTCAACCTGCTCGCAGCGAGAAAAGAGATCAGCGACATGGCCGATCTCACGACTCAGATGTTCGCCACGTTCCGCGAAAACCTCAGGAAAAAACCTGTGGATATAGATGCGGACGTGAAAGACCTCAAAGAAAAAGAGACCTATGCGGATCAGATGCTCGAAGAGCTTTCCAGGTTCTTGGCAAAATGCGAAGAACAGAAACTGAACGACAACACCAGAACTTCGATCTCGGTGCTCATGAAGACAGTGAGCGAATTAGAGAACATGACGGATACCACGTACACTCTTATACTTCTCCTACAGCGGAGCGTGAAAAAGAAAATGCATTTGGACAAAAAAGCGATAGAAGACCTTGCACCTTACACGCAACTCGTGGAGAATTTCCTCGAGTTCATCCGTATGCATCTCGGCAGGCGCCTCACTGCGGAACAGCTCGAAGAAGCATTCCAGATGGAAGAAGAGATAGACCAGTTCAAGGCTAATCTGAACAAGATGGCGAGGAAGCGCATAGAAGCAGGAGCCGACGTTAGGAGCGAGCTCTTGTACATAGACATCGTGCGCCAGATTGAGAAAATGGGGGATTACGCGTTCAGCATAGCGGAATCCCTCAAGCTCTTACGGCATACGGCATAGAGGAACAGTGCCGCCTATTGATAGGAATGCGAATACCCTCTATGCTTTTAACAATTTCGATTCGATCAAGGAGTACACCATGAAGGAAGGAAAAACTATTGAAATATTGAAGATGTCGGTCATCTTAGAGCGACAGGGTAAGGCTTTTTATGAACAGGCGGCGAAGCAGTCTTCGGGTGCGGCAGTCAAGGAACTCTTCTCAACCTTTGCTGCGGAGGAAGAAAAACACATCGCCTTTCTCATCAAGGAACTCGGTAATTACGCAAAAGAGGGGGAATTCGTATCTTTAGATTTTACCTCCGTAAAGGACGGTTTTGCAAAAGCAGTGATAAGCGGACAGATACGTAAGGAGATACATGCAGCGACATATGAGGCTGCAGCCATCTCCGCTGCGATCGATATGGAGAACAAGGCGGTGAAACTGTATTCCGACCGCGCCGCGGAGACGACGGATCTTCAAGAAAAGAAGCTCTACGAATGGCTTTCCCGCTGGGAACAGGGACACGCATCCTTGCTTGCGGAAATCAACAAGGGGCTCCTCGAAGATTACTGGAACAACAATTCTTACTGGCCGTTTTAGTCGTAGAATTCCTTGGTTTGGTGCAGCGCCGAATCACCCGATTTCATAGATCGTGCCCTCCTTGACGATTTCCACAGTGGATATTCCTATGCCTGCGAGGTGGTTTTTCAAAGCCTCCTGCGCCTGCTTTTCTCCGTGCACAAGGAATACTTTCTTGAGTTTTTTCAGGTCGAGATTCGAAACATAGTCCAGCGTCTCCCGATAGTCGGCATGGGCGCTCAGCGCGTTGATCTCCTCTATGCGTGCCCGGACAGGTACGGTTTCCCCAAGAATTCTGACTTCTTTCATACGCTGCTGAATTTTTCTGCCGAGAGTGTGTGCAGCCATATAACCGACAAGCAGCACAGTATTGTTCGCGTTAGGCAGATTGTGAATCAGATGGTGCTGCACGCGCCCTGCTTCGCACATGCCGCTCGACGATATGATAACTGCAGGCTCCCGCATATCATTCAGTTCCTTCGACTCTTCTACGCTCTCGGTATATCTCAGCGCATTGAAGCCGAAGGGATTTTTATGGTGTTCTATGAAAGCCTTGTTGGTCTCCTCGTCGTAACATTCCGGGTGGATGCGGAAAATAGCCGTGGCATTCGTCGCCATGGGGCTGTCCACGAACACCGGTATATCCGGTATTTTTTTTTGATCAGCAAGTAGATGGAGGTAAAACACGATTTCCTGCGTCCGTTCGATCGCAAAAGCAGGAATGATAATCTTCCCGTTCCGCTCCGCAGTGTCGCTCACCACTTCCGCGAGCTTCCTCATTGCATCGTCCCTGGATTCGTGAAGTCTATCACCGTAGGTGCTTTCGAGTACGAGATAATCCACAGCTGGAATGACAGCGGGATCCCTAATGATCGGTTTGTTCTTTCTCCCGAGATCCCCGCTGTAACCGATCGCGATTTCCGATCCGTCCTTCCGCCTTACAGTGAAACGGACAAGAGCCGAACCGAGTATATGACCGGCATCGTGGAACGTAGCGGAAATATCGGATGTCACGAACACAGGCCTCTCGTACGAGACCGTCACGAACTGGTTGGTGGCCGCGATCACGTCCTTTTCTGTGTACAACGGCTCCCAATCGAAGCGTTCTCCGCGCTTCTTCGCCTGGTCCGCCAGATACTCTCTGTCGCGGGCTTGGATGTTTGCACTGTCCATCATGACGATATTGGCGAGGTCCCGCGTGGCAGGAGTCGAATAAATGTTTCCCCGGTATCGCTTTTTCCCGAGCATGGGAATCATTCCACAATGGTCGAAATGAGCATGGGTCACCACCACCGCATCGAGGGCGCCTGCGTCGAACGGCCATTCTCTGTTCTTTCTGTCGGCTTCCTGGCGTTTGCCCTGAAACGCTCCGCAGTCCACCATCACGGTACATGTCTCGGTCTGGAGAAAATGCTTCGACCCTGTTACTTCTTCCGCTCCGCCGTACGAATACAATCGAATGCCCATAATCATTCCTTACCCGCAATTTTCTTCCCGAACTTCACACATTCTTCCATTCCCTGTCCATCCGGATTCCACAGCACCTTGAGCCCTTCGCCCTCGACTTCGAAACCTGCTTCCTGCAGCCGCGTTTTCAGCACCGCCACGGACTCTCCGCTCCATCCGTAGGAGCCGAAAACGGCTGCTTTCTTGCCTGTGAATCTGAGCCCTTTGATCTCTTCAAGAATTCCCGCGACAGAAGTGAGAATTCCCTTGTTGATCGTCGGAGAACCGAAGATCACTGCCTTGGATTTGAAGATTTCAAGAATAATATCATTCTTATCATATTTTGAGCTGTTCAGAAGTTTCACCGTGACCTCGGAGTCTGCCTCCCGTATACCCCTGGCTATATACTCCGCCATGACCCGCGTGCCGTTCCACATAGTATCATAGACCAACGTTATCTGATTTTCCTTGTAGTCTGAAGCCCATTCCATATATTTCTTAACGATCTGCACGGGATTATCGCGCCATATGACGCCGTGGCTCGTGCAGATGATGTCCAAGGGCAGGTTCAGGGACAAGAATTGTTCGATTTTCTTGACTACCAAAGTGCTGAACGGGGTGAGAATATTCGCGTAATACTTCATCGCTTCCACAAACAGTTCGTTCTGGTCCACCAGGTCGTTGAACAGGTATTCGGATGCGTAATGCTGACCGAATGCATCGTTACTGAAAAGAATGTTGTCGCCCGTCAGATAGCAGAACATACTGTCCGGCCAATGGAGCATGGGCGCTTCTATGAATATGAGCTCCTTCCCGTTCCCCAGGGGGAGTCTGTCTCCGGTTTTGACAACGTGGAAATTCCAGTTTTTGTGATAGTGCCCTGAAAGCGACTTCACACCGTTTGCAGTACAGTAGATCGGAACATCGGGTATACGGCTCATGAGTCCGCGTAAAGCCCCGCTGTGGTCTATTTCCGCATGATTCGCAATTACGAAATCTATCGTAGTCGGATCGATCTCCTGTTCAAGATTGTGAACGTATTCTTCAGCAAAAGGAGCCCACACCGTGTCTATCACAGCGGTTTTTTCCTCCTGAATCAGGTAGGAATTATAGCTCGAGCCATGGTCGGTGGAATACTCGTCGCCATGGAATTTTTTCAGTTCCCAATCGATTTTCCCGATCCAGGACACATTTTTTTTTACGCGGATTTTCATGCATTCCTCCTCGTGCTTGTACTCAGGAAAAGTATACTAGAAAAAACGACCCCTGTGTTTGACTCTGATCAAAAAAACGGCGTTTATTGATAATTCCTTTTTTTGGCGTATACTATGGCATGAGGGTATGCTTATGAATAAAGTTCTTCGGGTGTTGCTATCCACGGCCTTGTGTACCGTGGTTCTAAGCGCTGTAGCGTACGGACAAACCTCGAATTCAAATCCGAAGACCGGCCTCATTCCCACTCCCGAACAGCTTCAGAAGTCGTTTCGCAGCTCGAGGGTCACGCCGCGTGAAGATCCCATTCCGCAGAAAAAAGATCTGAGCAGCCTGTTTCCTGTGCCTGGAGCTCAAGGAAACCTGAATAGCTGCACTGCATGGGCAACAGCGTACGCATGCAAATCGTTTCAAGAAAACCTGGAAAACGGCTGGGGCGTTGGAACAAAAGACAAAGTTTTTTCCCCTTCATATGTGTACAACCAGATAAATAGGGGCCGGGACAACGGCTCGACCATAGAAGACGCCATGAGCCTCATCCAGAGCCAGGGCTGCGCCACTTTATCCACCATGCCGTACACGGATAATTACCTGCAGGCTCCGACCGAATCAGCACACAACGAGGCAAGGCAATTCAAGGCGCAATCTTTTTCAAAAGTGGACTACAAGAACACCGATGCCATGAAAAGCGTCATAGCGGACAACAATGCCGTTGTCATAGGGCTCAAGGTGTACGAAAATTTTATGACCTATAAAGGCGGGATTTACAGAATCGCTCAGGGAGATTTCCTTGGTTCGCATGCTATGTGCGTTGTGGGGTACGACGACGAAAAGCAGGCATACAAGCTCATGAACTCGTGGGGCACAGACTGGGGGGAAAAAGGATTCGTGTGGATCGATTACGGACTGTTCAAGGAGCTGAATCAGACAGCCCTCGTCATGTACGACGAGAAGGCGAATGACCCTTCGGAAACATATCCTCCCGCAGGAGTGAGCGCTTCAGAAGGTTCCTATGCGAATAGAATACAGGTGAGTTGGCCGGAAGTGAAAAATGCTTTGTACTACATCGTATACAGAAAAGACGCCGGACGGAAAGGAGGGTTTGCGGAAGTCGGAAAAACCAAAGGCACTGTGTTCCTAGACGAAAACGTAAAACCTTCCTCAAGCTATTATTACGCGGTGAAAAGCGTAGGCATCGGAGGACAAAGCGGCTTCAGCGAGGCAGCCAAAGGCTCGACGAAGAGTTCGGTTCAGGAACTGGGGATTCCGAAGAACCTGCGAGGAAAACTGGAAAAAGGCTCCGTGCGGCTTCGATGGGACGAAGTGGCGGGCATTGAAGGATACTACGTATACCGCTGGGATCCGAAGGCGGAACAGTACACGCGGTTAGGCATATCCCGGGACATCGGCTACGAGGATGCATCGATTGCGAAGGAACCACATACGGAGCGCTATATAGTGACAGCATTCGCAGGAAACAGCGAAAGCAAGGCGAGCGAAGCCCTTTCCGTGACCATAGAAGCTAAACCCGATGTTCTGGTCGAAACACCGCAGAACATACAGGTATCGAAAGGTTCGTACAGGGACATCATTTCCATATCCTGGAATGCGGTGCGGAACGCGGAACAGTATTTCGTGCTTCGGTGGAACGATTCGAAAAACGATTGGGACATCATAGGAAAAACGACTTCCACGACGTATCAGGACAAGGATGTGAAAAAAGGATACGGCTATTATACGGTAGTAGCGGTATGGAAACAGGTGCAGAGCCGGCCTGCATCCTTCTCCGTCGGATATGTGGCAGGATACAAGTATACAGATGCTTCGGAAAAGGTACAATTTGCAGACAAAGCGTACTACGATTTCTTCAGGATCGACGAAGAAACGTTTTTCAGCGATGATCGATTTTTCAGAAACGACAGAAAAGCTACGGGAAAAAGCGTGTTCTTCGACAATTTCGACGAAGGAGATTTCTTTTTCAACGACGAAGAAGCATTCTTCTATGTCGATGAAAAAAAGTTTTTCGGAGAACCGGAGAAAAATTTCTTCGACAGTGGAGAAGATTTCTTCAAAGACTGATACGGTCATGCAGGAAAACGATGATGAAAAAAATAGCAGTACTTCTCGTATGTGCCATGTGCGTATCCCCTCTGTTCTGCGAAGTCGCACAGGTGCAAAAATTTTCAGAATTCAAGCAAGGAGAAACATTTTTTCTCGATCTGTCCGGGTATCATTCGCTCGGAAGCGGGACAGGGGCCACGAAGGAAGAAGCGCTCCGCCAGGCAAAGGCACAGGCGCTCAAGAACCTGTTCAGGGAAATCGGCAAGGATCAGCTTTTTCAGGAAATGTTCATATCCGCATGGCCGGAAACGATCAAGCTCTCCGATTCCTCAGTATCCGAAACCAAGGACGCTGCATTCTCCGCACAGGTGCATATAACCATACCGCAGAATCCCGTGATTCTCATGGAAGCGAATTATAGATCAGCGGCGATCAGCCTCCTCGACAAAGCGGAAAGCTCACTCGAACAAGCAGCAACAACTGCGGATGAAGCAGCCGTAGCAGAGGGGAATCTACATCTGTCGGAAGCCCTTACCCTGTTCAAACAGGCACAATCCAAGACGGATGAAGCGATTCTACTGGTAAGACCCATAGCGGATATGTCCGTTCTCTCCGCCAGGGGTTTGAATAAAACCGCCATCATGCAGACTGCGGCAACGCTGCACGGTACGGTTTCCTCAGGCATGGACCGCATAGCTGCGGCGGAACAAAAGGTGCTTCGGGAAACCGGTATGGCTGAAACGAGGAACACCTACGAGCTTCTGACAGCGGAATTGGAAGATATAGGAACAATCGTCGAAACATACGCCTCCCGGTCTCCGTTCTACGATCTTCAGAAATACGAGCTCGAACATATAGTAGCTTCGCTCGAAAACGGTGCTTCCAAAAACAAGATCGTCCTCGAAAAACTGCATGCGTTGCTGAAAACTGTACCCGGGAATCAGTCGTTTCTCAGGGAAAAGATACAGTTTTCCATAACTGACTCGAAAGAATACGGGGCTGCGTTAGCTGCAATGACAGTGGAAGCCAAAGAAGAAATCCGCTATCCGCGGCTTGCGAAACAGGAAGACGCATACCGCAACGCTCGGTTCTGGGAAGCAGTCGGCAAAGGGGTGGAATGGTTTTTCCTGCACGAGCCGAAGGACGTGTTTACGATCAGATATCATCTGCCGTTTTTCATCGATCCGTCTAAGGGAGGAGGATGGAGCGAAGAATTCAATATGTCAGCCCGCATGGAAGGCCTTTTTCCCGTAGGATTCTGGATCCGGTCGGATTTCGTGAAAAACGACACCGTCGTTTCGGATCGGATCACGGATATCGCTTTGACCCAGGAGATAGATCTGGGTTTTTTCTCACCTTACCTGATAGGAGCCGGATTCGGATGGGACTGGATCCATGGGATTACAACCGACAGCGTCTATCACCCCCTATCGTCCCGTATGTTCGCAAAGGTTTTCTTCGGCATCGTGAATCCAAGAGCTCTTAAACCGCTCGTGATCATCTCCTTTTCCTATATGATTCCGCAGTTCGCCGAACCGTTCGTACTGCCCTACCACATCAATGCCGATGTGGATATCCTATTCAGGGCAGCAGATTTTCTTTTCCTCGAAGCAGGAGCTTCCTCGGGAACCTATCAGAATGCTCCGCATGGACCTTCTCTGGATGCCGTAGACGCCTTGACATACTTGCTCCAGTTTTACGGCGGCATAGCGTTCAGGCTCCCCCTACCCTTCTCGTGGGGAGTCAGATATTCCACATATCTCAAAGCCTCCTTGGATAGAAACGGTAATCTCGGTAAACTGGAGAATTTAAGGAACGGTATAACCTTTTTCGTGGAATACAGCCTATAGTAGAGGAACGAGCATGATATCCGGCGAAGAAAAAGCATGGCAGGCAGTTGAATCGCAGGATCCGGGGACCATTGCGGATAACGTAGAAATTTTCTACGACGAGCAGGGCAATAGATTCTCTCTCCTGTGTTTCGGATTTCCGGTCTCAGTCTATCCGGCAGAGCGACGCCTCGAGTACGGAGAACCCCTCGCTGCGGCGCTCTCGGACGCGGAAGACGAGTTTTTCGGCTTTTCGTTGCTGCACTTTCTCGCAGGAAGGCGGGGCAACAAGGAAACAGGAATACTGATTCACCCCAAAGAGCTTCCCGGGGGGATTATTTTCGTTCAAGGTACCCATATGCTGCCACTCGGTGAGCTTTCACGGAAATACGAGAAAGCCGGAGACCGCTTTATGCAAGCAGGAGCTGCGCTGAACGGAGAAAGGGAGCGCTACGGAGACGCTTCGATACGGCTCCGTCCCTTCCCCAGAGTACCAGTCGTGCTCGTGCTCTGGGAAAAAGACGATGAGTTCCCGGCGAGGGCGGATCTGCTCTTCGATGCTTCTGTGCGTTATGTGCTTCCGGTCGATATCGCATGGGCGACGGCACTGACGTGCATAACGCTGCTGCTCTGACTCTCAGGACGCGCCTGAGAAACGCGTTTATTCTATATACTCCGGTATAAGAGGAAAATACAAGGTTTTTTCCGAATATCCGGAGCCCTACGCTTCCAGTCTTCTATGCTCTTCGTTTCTATGAATTCCTCGGGCAAGGTGAGACTACATGCCACGCAGAGCGCTGTCTCAGGCCGCAGAACAGACACTATATCTTCGAACATATGCGAGCTGCGAAAGGGGGTTTCGATGAATATCTGGGTCTGATCGGCGGCATGTGCTGTCTTTTCGAGGGACAACAGTTTCCCGATCCGTTCCTCCCTCCGCTTGGGAAGATATCCGTGAAACGCAAAATTCTGGCCGTTAAACCCGGAAGCCATAAGAGCGAGCAGCACCGAGGAAGGTCCGACCAGCGGTACGACGCGGAATCCTCTGTTGTGCGCGATCCGGACCACCAGGGCTCCCGGGTCTGCTACGCAGGGGCATCCCGCTTCAGAAAGGATCCCGATGTTTCTTCCTTTTTCAAGGCCGCACAGAAAACCCGGAATGCTTGAAGCATCCGTGTGCGTGTTCAGCACATGCCATACCAGGGAATCTATACGCCACCCCATGCCGATTCCCGCGAGATACCGTTTAGCCCTGCGTTCGTCTTCCACGATGAACTCGTCAATGAGCGCAAGTTTTTCCTGCACCATGCCGGGTATAGTCGAATAGGAGGCGGCATCGCCGAGCAGCGTAGGGACGAGATAGAGAACTCCCTTATTCATGGTTTCCTCCGCGCCGTGCCCCCGGCCATGTTCGAATCAGCATGCCAGAACACATCAGCACCGATCATACGCGGAAACCGACAAACCGTGCAAGCAGGGGCAGAGTGTTTGTTCACAGTCAGGCGTGCCCCTCTACGGCTACTTCGTAGTCTACGACCTTTTCTTTTTGCATTTTATGCGCTATGGTAACTTCAGGAGGAGCATGTGCAAGCGATTGTAACAGTCGTAGGAAAGGACAGAGTCGGCATCATAGCGGGAGTCAGTTCCTTGCTGTCTGCCAACAACGTCAATATTCTCGATATAAGTCAAACCATTCTTCAGGATTATTTCACCATGATGATGCTCGTCGATCTCTCCTATGTGGCGGTCTCGCTCAAAGAGCTGAAGGAAAAACTGGATGTGGCGGGCAAAGAGCTGAAGGTAGCCATCAACATGCAGCATGCCGATGTGTTCCAGGCCATGCATAGGATTTGAAGCCTGCGGACGAGGAGAAAATCAGTGCTTTTTTCACCCTACGAAATACAGGAAACCGTGAGGATGATTCAGCAGGAACATCTCGACATACGGACAATAACCATGGGGATTTCTCTCCGCGACTGCTGTACGGGTTCGATCGCATCTACGCTCGATCGTATATACGAAAAAATAGTGCGCCGTGCGGCGAAGCTCGTGGAAACCGGCGAAGCGATGGAAATCGAATACGGCATTCCCATCATCAACAAAAGGATTTCCGTGACGCCTATCGCCCTTGTAGCGGAATCCACAGAAGCGAAAGACTACTCCTGCTTCGCGAAGGTTCTGGACAGGGCAGCGGCGGAAGTCGGTGTGAATTTCATAGGCGGTTTCACCGCCTTGGTTCATAAGGGATACACGTCCGGCGATACCAAACTCATCGATTCCATACCGCAGTCCCTCGCTTCGACGGAGCGCGTATGCTCGTCCGTCAACGTGGCTACTACCAGGAGCGGAATCAACATGAATGCGGTGCGGCACATGGGCGACATCATAAAGCAGGCAGCCGAAGCTACTGAAAAGCAGTGCGGCATTGCATGTGCCAAGCTCGTCGTATTCGCCAATGCGCCCGAAGATAACCCGTTCATGGCAGGCGCTTTTCACGGGGTCGGAGAACCGGAGATCGCGATCCATGTGGGCGTGAGCGGACCAGGAGCCGTGAACGCTGCGCTTGAACACATGAAAGGCGCATCGTTCGATGAAATCGCTGAAACGATAAAAAAAACATCGTTCAAAATAACCCGCATGGGCCAGCTCGTGGCCCAAGAAGCAGCGAAAAGGCTCGGCGTTCCGTACGGAATCGTGGATGTATCGCTCGCTCCCACTCCCGAAGTCGGCGACTCCGTAGCCCGCATACTCGAATCCATGGGCCTGGAATCCTGCGGTGCCCCAGGATCCACAGCTGCGGTCGCCATGCTGACCGATGCCGTGAAAAAAGGCGGCATCATGGCATCCTCGCATGTCGGAGGTTTATCCGGCGCATTCCTGCCCGTGAGCGAAGACGAAGGCATGACCGAAGCGGTGCGCAAAGGAGCGCTCAACATAGAGAAGCTCGAAGCCATGACCAGCGTCTGTTCCGTCGGACTCGACATGATCGCCATTCCGGGGGATACGAGCGCCGAGACCATAGCAGGTATCATAGCGGATGAGGCGGCTATAGGGGTTGTGAATGGGAAGACCACAGCCACGAGGCTCATCCCTGCTCCGGGGAAAAAAGCAGGCGATATAGTCAATTTCGGCGGCCTTCTGGGAAGCGCGCAGGTCATGGAGGTGAACAGGTTCGGCAACGGTCCGTTCATCAACAGAGGAGGGAGGATTCCCGCACCGGTGACGAGTTTCAAGAATTGATGCGGAGAGCAGCCTCTATGACGAGACCTGCGACTCCCTCTGGATCGTATTGTTCGGTATCTATAATGAGGTCCGCAAAATCGTACTTATCGTTGTCGATGCCATAAAGCTTGAGGTATCGTTCCCTGTCATTCCTGTCCCGCTCGAGCGTTTCCTCGCGTTTTTGCTCGTAAGAACCGTTTTCTCTAGTGTATATTCTCCGTGCCCGCACATCTATGGACGCATCCAGGTACACCTTCAGGTCAGCATCTTTCAGAATCCAGATCGCGAGCCGCGAACCCAGCACACAGTGGCCGGGTCTGGCCAGTTCCACAAGCCGATTGTCCAGGAACAAATCGTAGGATGAATCCTGTTCTGCAAGCCTGCACAGTTCCTTGAACTCTATGCCTTTTTCATCGGCCATATTGTGAAACGTGTAATTTATCATGCGCAGACCGAGTTTCTCGGAAACGATTCTGCTCACCGTAGAATTACCGCATCCGGATTTGCCGGAAATGGCGATTTTTATCGCATGCTTCATGCTTCGCCCCTGCTACTCGATGTTCCGCAGCTGTTCCCGAATATTTTCGAGCGCATCTTTCATCGAGACAACGGCGTGGTTGATTTCCACCAGAGAGCTCTTGGACCCGATGGTGTTGATCTCCCTGTTCAACTCTTGCGCGAGAAAGTCGAGCTTTTTGCCCACGCCGCCGGGTTCCGCTGCTATGGTTCTGAAACTCTGCAAATGCGCTTTCATGCGCACGATCTCTTCGTTGATGCCGTACTTCAAAAGAAGAACCGCGGTCTCGGTGAGCACCCTGTTTTCGTCTATCCCGTCTTTCAAAAGTTCGTAAAACCTCGTCCTGATCGTCTCCTTGATGTGATCTTCGAGCGAAGCCGCCTTCCTTTCCACAAGTGCAAGATTCTCTTCGATGACTGCGATATTCTTCATGATATCAGTTTCCGTGTTTTTTCCTTCCTGTAAGCGGACCGCCTCGAAGCTGCGAAAGCATTTTTCGAGCAGAGGCCGTATGATTTCCCAGTAATTCTCCAGATCCCTGGCCTTATCGGTCTTCAATATTCCCTCCATTTTGAGAAGGTGGGACAGATGCAGCGGTTCCGACAAGCCGGCCAAGGCCTTGAGTTCTTCAAGCACTTTGATATAGGAAAGCACCGTGTTCTTATCGAGGATAACCGAAAGATTCTCTTCGAGTTCCCTCATTCTGAGGCACAACTCGACTCTGCCACGCTGAGTACGAGAAGAGAAGTATTCCCTGAATCGCGGTTCAAGCGGGCTCAAAGGAGGAGGAAGGTTCAGACCGAGATCGAGATACCGATTATTGTACGATTTGATTTCGATGGTGATATGAATACTAGTATCTTGATATTCCTCGTAGCCGTATCCTGTCATGCTCTTCATGGTGTACCTCCTGAATACAGGGTTTCACGTTTCCGGTGAAAAGAACCGTATTTTTTCGAACAGAGCCTTCCCCAGTTTCCAATTATCGCCTGCTCCCATGGTTATGAAAATATCTCCCGGTTTGAGTATGCACATGCAATAGTCGAATGCATCCATGACCTCTGTGAAATATGCGACATGCGGATGGCGGGTCTTTGTCAGTGCATACAGCTCCTCGTCTTTCAAACCGAAGCTGTCGTTTTCCCGTGCCGAGGCGT
>CAZWAS010000057.1:14306-22587 GCA_964631915.1 uncultured Spirochaetales bacterium
AGGCGTAAATTTTATGGAGGATCACGGCATCGGCTGAGCCGAACGACTGCGAAAAATCATCGAGAAGCGCCTTGGTCCGCGAATATGTGTGCGACATGAAATCCACGATAAGTCTGCGGTCGGGATAAAATTCGCGGAGACCCTCGAGCGTGGTCCGTATGGCGGTGGGATGATGCGCATAGTCGTCCATGAAGAGTATGCCTCTCGCTTCGCCCAGTATTTCCGATCTTCTTTTGCTTCCGCGGAACGAAAGAAACGCCTTCCGCGCGGCATCGGGCGCATCGGCCGGAACTATTCCGAATTCCCGCTCCGCTATGGATAAGGACAACGCCAGAGCTGCAGTCGCGTTGCGCACGGTGTGTATGCCTGGAATGCGGAGCGCGAATTCTCCTTCGAAGCCCTGCAGGCTGAACGAATTCATGCCGTAGGAGCTCCGCGCATTCAGAATCCGGAATTTTCCTTCAGCATGAAAACCGTAGGGAATGAGGCCGATATCTTTCCGCAAGTCCCGTATGCGCGATGCCGCTTCGCATGCCCCCTGTTCATCCGCGCAGAAAATGAGCAGCCCGCCCGGGGGAAGCAACATACCGTATTGTACAAAGGCGGAAAGGATATCCTCATATCCGGAGAAATAATCGAGATGATCCGGTTCCACGCTTGTCAAGACGATCCGCGATGGGTGGAACTTGAGGAAGTGTCTTCTATATTCACAGGTTTCCGCGACGAAATACTTGTCTCCTAAAACAAGTGTCGAACGGTTTCCGAAATTCGATACGGCGGAACCAGCAAGTACGGATGCAGGGACCTTAAAAGCGTGGAGGAGCGTCCCTGCGAGCGCTGTGGTCGTGGTTTTCCCGTGTACTCCGGAAATACCGCTCGAATCACAGAGACCAGATACGTATCCCAATGCTTCGTTATAGGAGAGCACCGGCAGGCGGAGCCGCACGGCCTCGACGAGTTCGGCGTTCTCCCGAGGATTGTATGCTGCGGAATGAATCACGAGACGCGGCCCCCACGACAAGTGTTCCGCCGCGAACGACTCGAAATATTGTATGCCGAGAGCCTGAAGAATATCGTCGGTATAAAAATGGTCAGGCACGTCGGAGCCTCGCACGAGTGCACCCCTGTGGAGAAAAAGCTCGGCCAGCGCAGCCATTCCCGTACCCTTTATGCCGACAAAATGAACAGGAAAACCGCGCAGCACCTGTGGAAGCTCATCCGGTTTCATGATTGCACATCATAAGAGAATACTGGTGTTTTGGCAACACAAACGCTTGCAATTCCGGGCAAAGCATATTTGTTGACAATCCCGGACTGCTGAGGGTAAATTATCGCATCGAAGCGAACGTATAACGATGAAACGCGCTATGCACCACACAGCAGGATTACTAGTTGCGGTCTTCCTCCCCTATGTGCTCGCCGCTTGTGCAACGCAGGCAGTACGGGAATCCGTCGCCGAACAGGAATCAAGCCGTCAATTCGACAGCGAAACAGAAGCTTCCCCTCAGAAGTCGATTGACGGACCTCAGCATGAGCAGGAACCTGTACACCTTGCGAAGCGGAAACTCGAAGAGAAAACGATACGTCCAGAGGAAGCCTCGCACACCCAGGAAGAAATGAAGCATGCTTATAAAGCTGCGGAATCCGGTGGGATCGCAGAGCCTCTAGAATCTGGGCCGCCTCAAACAGGCTCAGACATGGATGTCGCTATGCTTGCGCCTTCGGTGCACAAGCTCTTCGCCTCCCTGAGCCTTGAGGAAAAGATCGGCCAGATTTTCATGGTGGGTCTCAAACCGGAACTGTGGGGTGCCGTCATCACCGAGATGACCCCCAAACTCAAGGAAATGATCGATGCGTACAAGCCCGGAGGGGTTCTCCTCTTCGCTCCGAATCTCAAATCGATCCGACAGACGATAGGGTTCATCGAAGCCATGCAGAGACAAAGCCGTATTCCGATTTTCATTGCATTGGACGAGGAAGCAGGTGAATATGGGCGGCTTGGAAAGTCGCCTGCTTTTCATGCGACGCTTTTTCCGAACAACCAGACGCTCGGCAGCATCGGCACGGAAGAGATGCTGTTCGAAGTGGGAAGAATAACAGGCGTCGAGCTGTCCTCCTTGGGGTTCAACATGAATATGGCGCCAGTGGCGGACGTGAACTCCGCCGGTGAGAATTCATATATCGGCAAACGTTCCCTTGGGTCTGATCCCGAACGAGTCGCTTCCCTCGCCTCTGCATATGTACGGGGTATTCAGAGCTCAGGAGTCATCGCTGTCATGAAGCATTTTCCCGGCCATGGTTCCACGCAGGCGGACACGCATAAGGGGACAGTAGTGGTCGGCTACGGTCTGGACCGGCTTATGGATAGCGATCTGAAACCTTTTCTGAAAGGCATCGAATCCGGAGTTGGGGGCATCATGACGGCTCACATAACCGTTCCTGCAGCATACGGCGAAGAAGTTCCGGCAACCTTTTCTCCGGCTTTGAACCGCACACTGCTGCGGGAAAAGCTCGGGTACAAAAATCTCATCATCACGGACGCACTGGACATGAAGGCGGTCACTGTCTCGTACAACCAAGCCGAGGCTGCGGTGAAAGCCTTCCTCGCAGGAGCGGACATCCTTCTTATGCCGCGCTCGATTCAAGAAGCATACGAAGGAATTCGGCGCGCGGTGGAACAAGGCATTATTCCCATGGAACGGCTCGACGAATCCGTACTCCGCATACTCACCCTGAAGCACGCATCAGGGTTCGTACTATCCGCGAAAAGCAAATCCGATCCTGAAGCGATACTCGGCAACCCCGAACATAAGGCCATAGCAGAAAAGCTTAAATAGACTCGCGAATTCCGATAGAACGATATACGTTAGATGGCATCTCTCAGCACAGGCAGGGTCATGCAGCGGATTCCTCCCCCGCCGCGCGCCAACTCGAGACCCGAAATGCCTATCGCCACGCGTCGGAAGCCATCGAGGGATTCCCGTCCGGAGATGAAATCCTCAGCATGCCGCACTTCGAATCCTGCATTTGAAAGACTTTCCAGAGTCGCCGTGTTGCAGTCGTATCCGACGACTTTTCCCGGAGCCACGGCGAAGAAATTCGTGCCGGAAAACCATTGTTCCCGTTCTTGAAGCACCGGATCCTTTCCCCCACATACGACAGGACTCACATCCCCGTACACTTCCGAAAGCCCTTCGAGAAGTCCCTCGACCCTCGTTATTCTGCTCTCTTCTCCGGGGAATACATCAAGTCTGTATACAGGGAATCTGTTTTTTCCTAGGATGCACGGTTCGTGTACGAGGGCAATGTCCCTGTCGAGCATAGTGAAAACCATATCGAGGTGGATGAATGCCCGTTCTTTCTCCATGATGACCGCGAACACATGGAGGGGTTCTCCACATGCACGCACGAGACAGGAGGCGATCTCGTCCACAGCCTTGGCGGTTGTGCGCTCCGAAACACCGATGGCCAGAGTGTTCCGACTCACGATGACAATATCCCCTCCTTCCACTGTTATGCCGAGAGGGTGCTCTTTGCTCATATCGAACACGAACCCGCCCGGCCTCAGTTCGGTATGGTGAGTAAATATGTAGCGCATGAATAATGATTCCGGGGACCGGACCGCATTCGCCATGGCTCCCAGAAGGACACGGTCGGAAATAACAACGGCGGAATCCCTGGTGAAATAGAGGTTCGGCAAAGGAGGAATGTCAAAAATCTTATGGGAAAGAAATGCAACAAGACTGTTCTTCTTTTCCTTGAGCCCGGAGATCAGCACGGAAATCAGTTCGCTGGCCGAGAGGGCAAGAAGATCCTTCTTCCTTTCTCCTATATCATAAAATCGGACGATATCGTCCACCAGGCTCCCGCGCACATCCGATCCCTTGATAATCTCTTCCAGAAGCTCTGTCACCTCGTATACGGTGCAGAAAGCGGACAGCAATTCTTTAAGCACCCTATGTTCGGCCGAAACCACGGAGAGGGGAATGATGTCGTTGTACAGCACTTCCTCAGCAGTCTTGGGAGTCATGGTTTCTATTTCTCGACCGGGAGAATGGATGACAACTTTCCGGAGCCTTCCTATTTCCGAATCCACGTACACCGCCTTGTCGTTATTGCCCACGTACAACTCCTTTCAGCCCGAAAGCCAGGCTTTCCACTCATCGGGCGCATATCCGACGCTTACGTTGGTACCGCATCTGACTATCGGCGTCTTCAACAGGAGCGGATGTTCGAGAATTTCCTCGAAAGGATCGTATTCCATATAAACGAGTCTCCTGCGTGCGAACTCTTTCCCCTCCGTATCTATGAGCGACATCGCATCCCTCATCCGGGTGATATTCCGAAGCTCTCCTTGTGAAAGAGGCCGTTCCGACAGATCGAGGAAATGATATGTCCTTCCCCGTTCTTTGAAATACCGTTCAGCTCGTTGAGTTTCTCTGCACTTCCTCGTGCCAATGATCTGGATATCCACGCATGAAACAATATCAGGGAGGAAACAATTCGACAAGCTTGCAAAGCGTATACCTGCCAGCACGCGATCCAGGCCAACACCGACGGTCGGATCGTGTTTTCCCCGATGATACCGACATAGCACGCATGTGCATATACACGGTAGGGGAAAATCGACATGTCTCACTAGAGCGGACAGGAGTCCGATGCCGTTCGCCATGTGATTTTCCCCTACCGTTTTGAAGACCGCATACAGTACGTCTTGTCAGGCGATGTATGCGGATGTCCTGCACATCAGTAGAGTTACTGATTTTTCATAGGCTTGCTTGCCCCCTCACTGAAAATGCGCTACTATAGGGAACCGGCCGACCGCCGTACCTAAGGAGGGATACCGTATGAAAAAACTGCAGATCGTCTGCCTCGCAGCACTTGTGCTCATCCTGCTCACTGGGTGCATCGCAGGCACGAACGAATTGACCAATTCGGCGGATGCGAAAGGACGCATAGCAGGTTTCTGGCAGGGACTGCTGAACGGCTTCATCTCTCCCGTCACCTTCATCATATCCTTGTTCAACAAAAACGTTCAGATGTACGAAGTGCACAACAACGGCAGCCTGTACAACCTCGGCTTCCTCCTCGGCGCCATGATCATATTCGGCGGCGGAGGCAGAGGAGCGCGTGTGCGAAAGCCGAGAAGGTGGAAGGACAGCGAGTGATCGCATAGCATCCACCTGTCAATCTTCGAAAAGCTATGCTCGTTTGAACACGAAGAATGGTCGTGGCTCTGGTTTCGCACCGGGTACGGCTGGCAGGAAACCGTTGTGCCGGTTCCTCTCGGCGGAGTTTGACGCAATCGCCCTCCGCATGGTATTTCTATCTTGCAGGAGAAGTACAATGGATACGGGACGCATAAAAGATATTCTCACCATGGTTCCGGAAAACCAGGAACTCATAGCAAAGGGTTGGGTCAGGACGAAACGCGACGCCAAGCAGGATTATTTCCTCGAACTGAACGATGGTTCATGCTTGAGGAATCTGCAAGTGATCGTGAAAAAAGACGGAGCAGCCTCGGCGGTTGTTTCGAGGCTCGGAACAGGAGCGAGCATCGAAGTGAAAGGAAGGCTCGTTCCGTCTCCAGGAGGAAAACAGGTTGCCGAACTGATCGCGGAAACGGTACTCCTCAGAGGGGACGCTCCTGTAGAGGAATATCCCCTTCAGAAGAAACGGCATTCCTTCGAGTTCCTCAGAGAAATCGCTCACCTGCGGCCGAGAACGAATACATTCGGAGCCATTGCACGGGTGAGAAATGCAATGAGTTTTGCGATCCATTCCTTTTTTCAGGAGCGGGGTTTCATATATGTGCATACACCGATCATCACCGCATCCGACTGCGAAGGCGCAGGTGCTATGTTCCAGGTCACTACTCTTCCCTTGGATAAGGTGCCCAAAGCGGACGGCAAGGTTCTGTATCAGCAGGATTTTTTCGGGAAACCCGCATATCTCACGGTGAGTGGCCAGCTCGAAGCAGAGATATACGCCTGCGCGTTGAAAAACGTGTACACGTTCGGCCCCACGTTCAGGGCGGAGAATTCCAACACTACGCGTCACCTTGCAGAGTTCTGGATGGTAGAACCGGAAATGGCGTTCTGCGACATTCAGGGCAATATGGATCTCGCGGAGGCATTTCTCAAATACGTGCTCACTTCAGTGCTTGAACGCTGTGCGGAAGACATGGCTTTCTTCGATCAGTGGGTGGAAAAGGGGGTAGTGAAGAACCTCGAACAGGTGGTCGCTGCGGATTTTGCACGCATCACATACACAGAGGCGGTAAAAGCCCTTCAATCGTCGGGGGAAGCGTTCGAGTTTCCTGTGTCGTGGGGATGCGACCTTCAATCCGAGCATGAAAAATTCCTCACGGAAAAGGTGTACAAAAAACCGGTGATAGTCACGGACTACCCCAAGGAAATCAAGGCCTTTTACATGAAACTGAATAACGACGGGAAAACGGTCCGCGCAATGGACATCCTCGTTCCGCGCCTCGGAGAAATCATCGGGGGAAGCCAGAGAGAGGAAGATGCCGATACGCTCAAAGCCAGAATAAGGGAACTGGGGCTCCGAGAAGCGGACTACTGGTGGTATTTAGATCTGCGAAGATTCGGCACGGTACCCCATGCTGGGTTCGGTCTAGGATTCGAGCGACTCATTCAGTACGTCACCGGCATGCAGAACATACGCGACGTCATTCCTTTTCCAAGAGCAGTGAAGACAGCGGATTTCTAATCCATTCCGCAACTGTTACTTCTTCAGTTCAAGCGCATAGGAAGTATCCGGGTACAATTCCTGAAGCCGCTTCCGCGCGGCCTCGGCTTCGTCTTGCTTTCCGAGGAACAGAAATACCTCGAACGCCTTGTACAAGCCGAGTGCCGAGAACTCGGCATAGGCAGGGAAGATGTAGCTCACATTCATGAATTCCCTTGCGGCCTGTTCCCTTTCCCCTGATTCATACAAGCAGAATGCGATGCGAAGAAGCGCCTGAGCGCCCCGTTTTTCCTTATCGCGCGATACCACGGCCTCGTACGCGTTGCGCGCTTTTGCATAGTCTTTCATCGCTTCGAGCGCCATGCCGACGAGGAGAAACGCTTCGTTTTTATCGTCCGTATAGGCATTCCTGTCCGCTACGGCCTTCGCCGCGTCGAATGCTTTCTGCGGATCTGTGTCGAGGAATCTGCGAGCATATGCAAGAAGAAAAGGCGCCCTCACGGGATCGGGGAGAACGAATTCCGCTACCTTGCCAAAGGTCCGTTCGACGAAGCCTTTTTCCTGCAAACCGCCGAGGATCTTGCCCAAAAGCACTGCAGCATCGTACGCCCGTTCTTTTTCCGGATACGATGAGAGATAAGAAATCAGCACCTCCCCCGCATCCTGGAGCCGTCCTATCCGGAACAGAGAATCCGCTTCCCAGAATGTCGCTGCTTCCGCAGCCTTCGCCTGAGGATATTTTCTGCGTACAGAAAGGAAATAGTCCCTGGCATCCTTGTAGCTTCCTTTGACATAATAGTCCTCGGCCAGTTTATACGTGCCTTCCGCAGCTAATTCGCTTTTTGGAAACCGCTTTGCCAGCTCGTCGAGCAAACCGACTGCAACGTCCCGTTTCCCCAAAGCGATGCAGCTCATCGCTTTTCTGTACAGAACTTCCTCGGTCTCTTGCGGAGCGAGCATACCAAGCGCCCTATCGTACAACGCGATACTCTCTTCTATGTTGCCCGCCGTGAATGCGGATAATCCGGCCCTGAATACGGCTTCCCCCGCTCTCTTGCTGCCGGGATACGAATCGGCGAGAGACAAAAATCCCTTTCGCGCATCTGCGTAGCGGCCCGCCCTGAAATATCCCCAGGCCATCCAGTACAGGGCGTCTTCTCCTTCCGGAGTCTTCGCGAGCAGTGCCGCCGCTTTTCCGTAGCTTTCCGCCGATGCGGTGAACTGCTCCGCTTTTGCATACACCTGCCCCAAGTAGTACTGTGCTTTTCCCGTCCACGCGCCAGATGGCGATTCGCTTACAAGGGTTGTGAACGAATCGATCGCCTTATACGGATACCCGGCATTGGAAAAACAAAGCCCTTGCGCCAGGAGCGCTTTTTCGCGGAGTTCTCCCGATTTCACACGGCTGATGATTCCTGCGAAATACGCTTCGGCGCGGATATATTCTTCGCGCAGGGAATACACGTACCCAATTCTGTACGCCGCTTCGTCGTAATACTTCGAATTCGGATACTTATCCATGATTCTCGTAAAATCCTCGAGAGCGCCGATGAGCTCGCGCCTGTCCAAC
>CAZWAS010000057.1:22597-24262 GCA_964631915.1 uncultured Spirochaetales bacterium
GGATAAAAAGATAATCCTGTATGAACTCCGATTGGGGAAACGAGGCAATGAGCTTATCCGCATAGAGTCCCAAACGTGTTTTTTCCCCCACGGACCGAAAATACAGAACGAGCTGACGTGCGGCATCCTCAAAGTATTGGCTCTTAGGGAATTCGTCGCATAAAGCCATCAATGAGCGAGCCGCCTCTTCCTTTTCTGGACCTTCGAACAGGATCCGCCCCCTTTGGTAAAGCGATATTTCCCGGATGCCTTTGTCCGGACCCATGGATGCGACTTTCAAGAATTCAGCTGCTGCGTTTTGGTCCTGATCCGAAAGGCTCAGTTGTGCAAGGTTATAATTCACTTTCTGCTTTTCAGCCTCTCCAATCGGATACCCGAGGAGCTTCATGTAAGCGGCTTTCGCTTGTGCGGTGTTTTTCATCTTCGAGTATTCTTCGGCGAGCATTTTATACGCATCGGAACCATACTCGCCTTTCGCATATTCACGGACGAGCAGTTCGAGATATTTCACTGCGGCATCAGGTTTATTAAGTTCTCTCGAAACACGCGCCAGGTAATAGTAGGTTCCTTCTTTATATGAAGTATCCGGATAATACGATAGGAGCCGCAAAAACGTCTTCTCAGCTTCTTCAAAACTGCCGAGATTAACGGAACACATGCCCGAAAAATAGAGGGCGTCCCTCGCATGCACAGATGCAGGAAACTCGAGCAGCAGCTTCGAAAAATCGAGAAGAGCCTCCCTGTAACGGCCGAGTGTGACGCGTATGGTACCCATGCGGAACATGGATTGCGCGGCGAAATCACGTTCATCCGACAGCGATACGACCCGCTTGTACGCTTCGATCGCCTGTTCGTATTTTTTCTGTTTTTCGTAGGCAGCAGCAGCATAAAACAGCGACCTATTGTAAAAATATGCCTCTTCCTTGAATCCTATCTGCTTTTCGAAATATCGGATCGCATCGTCAAACTGATTCAACGAATAGTGTGCGGCTCCGATCCAATAGCTGATCCGCCGCACGTAGCTCGATTTCGGATATTTTTTTTCGAATCTGGCAAACAAAGATATGACGGTTTTGAAATCTTTCTGATAAAAACCGGTAAGACCGAGAAGGTATTCCGCGTCATCCGCCCGAGGATCGTCCGGGTATGTTTCAACGAGTGCTTTCAGATTCTTCGCAGCAAAGGCATAATTGCCTTCGTCGAAAGCCTTTTTCCCTGCAACAAAATACTGTTCCGCATTCTGCGAGAATGCGGAACACACAGCGATACAACCACAGAGAAAAAACGCTATGAATTTCATCCGGCAGCGACCGGAACCTTTTCGTCCGGAGCCTTTACTTTGGTTCTGAACACAATTTTGTCTTTGCGCAGATCTACGAGGACCCTGTCTCCTTCGCGAATACGACCTTTCAGCAGCTCCATCGAAAGCGCATCTTCGATTTCCCTTTGGATGATTCTCCGCAGAGGACGAGCACCATATTTTTCATCATAGCCTTTTTCCATGAGATAATTTTTCGCTTTGGGCCGTATCTCGAGTTCGATGTTCTTCTCTAAAAGCCGCTCCCGCACCTCGGTCAACAGGATGTCGAGAATACGGCTGAACTCGTCGCGCGACAGACTGTGGAACACGACGATTTCGTCCACGCGGTTCAAGAATTCCGGCCT
>CAZWAS010000058.1:0-4622 GCA_964631915.1 uncultured Spirochaetales bacterium
CGGAACCATAACCACAACCGATACTGCGATAACCATCACCCACAGCGGAAATCTGATCATCGGCGCGGGCTTGAGCTCCGGTGCCGGGAACACTGGGATCAGCAGTTCCGCAGGGACTGTTACGGTATCCGCAGGCATTACGAGTACAAGCGGGGCGGTGAGCATCATGAGCAGCGCGCAGACCATCGATATCTCGGCTCCGATCAATACGACCACAGGAAGCGTAAGCGTGGATGCTGCTGGACTGACCACCCTTACGGCAGCGGGGACCGTCACCACCACGACCGGCAATGTGGTGTTCGGAGGCGCTCTGGCGGGCGGGCTCTCGACTGCGGCACATGTGACTACCGCAGGAGGAGACATAACCTTTACGAGGGCGGTCGCTCTCGCGGGAAATGTGAACCTTTCAACCGGAGCCGGCGCTGGGAATATCCGCTTCGCCGCCACACTGGACGGTCAGGCGGAATGGGCGCAAGTGCTCTATCTGAGTGCCGGCACCGGCGATCTGCTCTGGGACGGCCTTGTGGGAGGCACCGTTCCCTTGGCGCGTATCGTGGTTCAGAGCTGTACGAACATATCCTCTTCTGCTGCTCCGGTATCAATGTGGAACGATCTGTACATAGACGCTCCGGCAATTACCATAACGCTGCAGCGCAACCTTACGGTAAGGAGGCTGGTGTTCTATCGAGGCATTGTCAATACAAACGCACAAACGTTAGCCACCATCCTGACCGGAAACGGAACAGGAAACGGTACGTTTACTGTGCAGCCGGGAAACGGCGACTTCGTGGTGTTCGGGGCTGCATACGATCCGAACGACGCGGATATGGTTGTCGCTCCGGACGTCAACAATATCTACTTCGCATACCCCCTTGCAGCGAGCCTCGTGTACTATCCTGCGGGCGGAACCTACGACGCAGGAACCGGCCTTTTTTCCACGACGCCGGACGCTTCGTTCACGGACAGCGCCACCTTCGATCTTTCCGGCGCGACCATCAGCGTCGCCGGCAGTTTTTACGTGAACGGCGCGAATATGCAAGGAGACGCGGATGGTACTCCCGCCGCATGGACGCTTTCAGTGCCGGACAACAGCGGATCCGCTCCGCCGTGGGGCATACCGTACGCGAAGGCCTTCAATATGAAAGCGACGTATTCGAACGCTTCCGGCGGATTCGTGTCCGCTGCTTCTCCTGTTCCGTATCCGGGAAGCGGAAATCCGCTTGCCGCTCCTGTGGCAGGCCCGGACGAGAACAACAACAATACGACCTACGGCGTTGCGAATACCAATAACGCGAACTGGGATTTCGAGAGACTCTCTATCGTATCCGTGGAAACGGTGAAAGACAATGTCGTGCGGCTCACGTTCAATGAGCCTGTGGAGAACAGCAATGACGAGATATGGCAGGCAGTCACCGCGGACGCGAGCGGACGGTACGTGAAGTTCGCCAATACGGATAATCCTGCCGTGCCGGGCGGCGGCCCGGGCGGGACTACAGGTCTTCAGTTCACCGGTGCGTATACAGATGCGGCCTGTACCCAGAAGACGACGGGCCAGGGCGATCTCGCGGTCTTCTATCTGCAAGTAGCCGATCCGTTGGATACCGGCCATCTGAAAACATGGAAGACCGATGCGTACGGTACCTCGACAGGGGCTGCTCCTTCGGGAAAAACCACGAGCGTCAACCGCTACGGCGATACGACGAGGGACACCGTCCCGGACCTGTTCTTCGCGAAACGGCTTTTCTACGATCATCACAGAAATCCTGTCAGGAATTACGGATATAATAGCTATCCGCGGTATTCCTCCGCAACCGACGGCGCAGGCCCTGTGCTCTGGAAGATCGAGCTGAGCAGGGCAGTACACAATCTCCCCAATGCTACCCATTACGACGGGCACAACTATTTCAGGCTGTACTATTCCGAAGATATCGTCATCGGAACGAATCCCGCTTCTCCGTCCCTCCCTGCCGGAGCGGAAAACGTCAGGAGCGAAAACAGCTTCTCCGAATGGGGAGGGAGGATTTTCCAGCCGACTTCCGGAACCGTGAGGGTCGAGGGCTATTTCGATTACAGCGGCAGTATTACTGTCGGTGCGCGCGACAGCCTGGCGGCCCAGGGGATGTACCGGCCGAACGAACGGGAACTCATAGTGGTACTGTCCGGATATAACAAGGGAACCATCGCCTCTCCTTTATGGCCGGGATGGCATAGGGACGCCACCGATCCGGCGGGACGTCCCATTACAGTACTCACCAACGCGAATGTTGTGGATGCTTCGACAGCGCACAATGCGGTGGACAGCACCATCTCCACTGCTTCTGGAACTTTCACCTTGGCGGCGGCGAATCTCTACGGTGCAGTTCCTTTAAGCGGCTGGGACATAGATCCTCCCTCATTTTCGACATATATACCCGGCCCTCCGAAGTCCTACGAAATAGTGTCGAGGGCCACGACATCGACGAACCTCGTGAACAGGATCGAGTTTCATATTCAGGACAACAGCTTAGAGGACCCCCTCTGGGATCCGCGAAAACAGGGGAACGATCCTACGCTCTGGAATCCGGACACAAGGGCGAATCACGGTGTGAGGGATTCGACTTTGAACTTCCCGGATGCAGAGGAGTCGCCTGCGATTCCGAACGAGTATCTGGCCTTCACATTGGAAGAGGTAGGCATAACGCCCCTCGTGAACACGTTTAATACGGGGCTCATCACCGATGTGGGGAACTCGTTCTTCACAGAGATGAATGTTGTAGATGATTCCTATTTTACACTCACCCTGCAGGATTCGGGGCATGCCTGGGGCCTCATGACCGATATGTATGTGGCGTACGACGAAACGCTCGCCTATATCACGGATCTGGCAGGCAACCTCCTTCGTTCCGCAACAACCCCATTGGCTGCCATAGAAAGAACACCGCCTAAGATAGAGCTAACTCTTTCTGTGGTGGGCAAGCAGAAGGTGTATGTGAAGTTTTCCGAGCCGGTTTTCGGAGACAAAGCTGCGGCTCAGGATATCTCCGCATCCATGTTCTCGTTCGCGAGCATCGTGAACGGTTCAGAACTAACGGGTGAAAATGCCATTTCCGGCTTGGAAATCCTGAACCGATATCAGGGTGGAGCCTTGGATGCGTATTTCTATCTGTCCAACCCGCTCACAGAAAACCTCGCTATGACCGGCATCATAAAACCTGCTGCTAACATGATATGGGACGATGCGGAGAACACCATGCCGGATACTGCGTATCACAGAATCACCGATATAGGAGTCGGTGTTGCTGCTCCTGTATGGGCGTCCGACGGAGTCAATGCAGACGGCATGGGAAGCGGATTCAGCGCATTGCGCACATTCGACGGCACAGGCCAGCTCATGGCAAAGAGCATAACCCTTCAGGCCGCAATTCTGCCGAGCATAGCGGCGAATTATCCATTCCAGATGTACTACGACGCGGATCCGCCGGAAACGGTGCTTTCGACGCTCACTACGAACCAGTTCTGGCTCCCCATTCTTATGTACGGTCTCACGCCGCTTCCGAATATGGAAGCGCGCGGGCTCGTTCCATTCCGGACGCAGAACAACCTGAGGGATTTCCTTATTCCCGCGAACGATCCGGAAAATGTTGCGGGGAAAGATATAGAGTTCATTTTCAGGCTCGGCAATCTGTTCTGTGCACGGGTTACGGATCCGGATAATCCTCTTTCTCTCGCTCCTTGGATCATTCCCATCAGAGGAATCAAGGAGCAGCGTAGCGGAGTTACGATACTGAACAACGTTATCAATCCGGAGAAAGGCGATAAGACGGTTTTGATATATAATTTGAGAACATCCGGAACAGTGACGGTTCAGATATTCACCTTGGACGGTAATATCGTGAAGATATTGCATCGCGGGAAGCAGGGTGCGGGAACCTATACGTATTCCTGGGATGGCCGTAATCCCTCAGGGCAGATCGTGGCGCGCGGTATGTATTTGCTCAGGATAGTCGGCCCGGATATCGATGAATATCGGAAGATTATGGTGGTGAAGGACTAGGGGCGCCTCAGGAGGTATTGCCACAAATCCGATTACTTTGTACAATGAGCCTCCAAAAGCGATAATTAAGCGAGTCCCCACCTTAATTATAACATCACTCTAAATGTATGTGAGGAAAGAATTTTAATGGGCAAAGATATCTCAACAATGCGCAATATTGGTATTAGCGCACACATCGATTCAGGGAAAACCACTCTCACAGAGCGTATACTTTTTTATACAAAAAAGATACATGCGATTCATGAAGTACGCGGAAAGGACGGAGTTGGAGCTACTATGGACTCGATGGACCTCGAACGGGAACGAGGAATCACCATAGCATCCGCTTCCACGAATGTGGAATGGAAGGGGTATTCCATCAATATCATCGATACTCCGGGCCATGTGGACTTCACCATAGAAGTCGAGCGCGCCCTCCGCGTCCTGGACGGCGCAATACTAGTGCTCTGTTCCGTCGGAGGAGTACAATCGCAGTCCATCACTGTGGACAGGCAGCTCAAACGGTACAAAGTCCCGAGGCTCGCATTCATCAACAAGTGCGACAGAACAGGAGCCAATCCCTGCAAGGTAGTGGAACAGCTCAAGGAAA
>CAZWAS010000058.1:4632-10740 GCA_964631915.1 uncultured Spirochaetales bacterium
CAACCATAACGCCGTCATGATGCAGATTCCCATAGGCCTTGAAGATAAACACGAGGGGGTCGTGGATCTCGTGAAAATGAAGGCGTATTATTTCGACGGACCGAACGGAGAAATTATACGCGAAGAGGAGATTCCTGTGGCGCTCGCAGACGAAGCGCACAAGCGAAGAGAAATGATGATCGATGCGGCTTCCCTGTTTTCCGATGAACTCGCAGAGGCTTTTCTCGAAGGCCATGTGACCGAAGAGATGATCAACAAAGCGGTGAGAAAAGGTGTCATATCCCAAGAGCTTACCCCAGTATTCTTGGGCTCCGCATATAAGAATAGAGGTGTCCAGAAGCTTCTGGATGCGGTCGTCATGTATCTGCCGGATCCTACGGAAGTGACCAACATCGCCTTGGATCTGGATAATAACGAATCTGAAGTGGTCCTGTCAGCCGACGATGCGAAACCCACGGTAGCGCTTGCCTTCAAGCTCGAAGACGGACAGTACGGCCAGCTCACCTATATCAGGATATATCAAGGTTCCGTGAAAAAAGGCGACGAACTGTACAATACGAGATCGAGGAAGAAATTCAAAGTGGGAAGGCTTATCCGAATGCATGCGAATACCATGGAAGATATCTCAGAAGCTCCCTGTGGCGATATCGTGGCGCTTTTCGGAATAGAATGCGCATCCGGCGATACATTCGTGAAAAGCGGACTCAACTATTCCATGACGTCCATGTACGTTCCAAATCCTGTCATATCCCTTGCCATAAAACCGAAGGACAAAAAATCTTCGGATAATGTGGGAAAAGCTCTGAACAGGTTCACAAAAGAAGACCCTACATTCAGGACCTTTGTAGATCCGGAATCCAATGAGACGATCATCCAAGGCATGGGGGAACTACACCTCGAAGTGTACATAGAGCGCATGAAGCGCGAATATAAAGCAGAAGTCGAAACCGGCATGCCACAGGTCGCATACAGGGAGACAATAACGGCCAAGGCCGAATTCGACTATACCCATAAGAAGCAGACAGGCGGAGCAGGACAATACGGTCGGGTCGCCGGTTTCATAGAGCCACTGGAAGGAAAGGACTACGAGTTCGTGGACATGATCAAAGGAGCCGTCATTCCGAACGAATTCATTCCATCTTGCGATAAGGGGTTCAGAACCGCCATGGAAAAAGGTACGCTCATCGGCTTCCCTGTGGTGGGCATTAGAGTAACCATCAACGACGGTGCCAGCCATCAAGTGGACTCCTCGGATATGGCGTTCCAGATGGCTGCAATTGGCGCGTTCAGAGAAGTGTACAACAGGGCCAAACCGGTGATACTCGAGCCTATCATGAAGGTTTCAGTCGAAGGACCCTCTGAATTCCAGGGGAACATCTTCGCGAGCATCAACCAGAGGCGGGGTATCATAATCAGTTCCACCGAAGATGGCAATTTCTCCCGTGTCGAAGCGGAAGTGCCTTTGAGCGAGATGTTCGGCTATTCGACGGTGCTGAGATCTTTGACCCAGGGCAAAGCGGAATTCACCATGGAATTCCTGAAATACGGCAAAGTTCCTCTGAATGTCGCAGAGCAATTGAAAAAAGAATTTGAAGAAAAGAAGAAAAAAGATTCAAAATAAAGGGAGGAGGTGAAATATGGTCAAATCAGAGCTCATAAGCAGAAGTCCTTTGCGGATCATGGAAAAATCCATGCACGGCGGTGTCGGCAAAGGAAACATAGGCATTCTCGCTTCCCGTAAGGGAGTCGGAAAAACCGCATGCCTCGTACATATAGCCACAGATAAACTCCTCCAGGGAAAACACGTCATCCATGTATCTTTTTCTTCAAGGACAGATCATATCATCAGTTGGTACGAAGACATTTTCAAAGAAATCGCGAAGAAGCGGGAACTTGAATCTGCCATGGAGGTTCATGATGAGATCATAAAAAATAGGGTTATCATGAACTTCAATCAGGAAGGCATTAAGACCGAACAGGTGCTGAAAAGCATACGCGCGATGATAAAAGAGGGCCATTTCGATGCTGATACCCTCGTGATCGATGGATTCGATTTCGCCAAGAGCAGACCGCAGGAGGTGAATTCCATAAAACAGTTTGCACAGGAATTAGGGCTCGAGGTGTGGTTTTCGGCGAGTCTTAAAGGAGCGAATCTCGATAAGGCTGAGCAAGGCATACCCCTTGAGCTCAAGGACTATCTTACGGATATTTCTGTGCTCATAACGCTCAAACCGGTCGATGACTACATCAATCTCCAGCTCGTGAAGGATCACGACGAGAAGCCGAACGAAAATCTCTCCGTACGACTCGATCCGAAAACGCTTCTGATAGCGGAATAACTGTCGCCCAGCACTCGTACCTCCATGTACATCGGCCGAGCGTTTGCCGCGGCTCGAGTAAAAGAAAAGGCGGAAATCAGGGTTTATCCCGATTCCCACCTTTTTATTTCAGCGTATGCGGAATACCGACGCTTTATATGCGTCTATGCCGCCCAGTCTCCGTATACCTCCAAAAGCGAAACCTTGTCCGTCACAATCAGCCGTTTGTACGTCTTCGGCTCCACGGGTTTCTGCAGGGACTGTATATACTCTATGACGACATCCCGCTGGAAGATCGACGTATCGTAACGTTCAACAGCTTTTTTCATGATGCTGTATCCTTCCCCTCCTCCTGCGATGAATGAATTGGTCGCAATCCGATACAGCCGGTTCGGATCGATCGGTTTCCCTTTGATCAATACATCGCTCACGGTTTCTGCTGCAGGATTGAACACGAAACTCACACCGTCCGATACTTGAGGAAATGCTCCTTTGCCCTGTTTTACGGTGCCGATGAATTTAAAAAGTTCCGCCACATCCGACCCTTTGAGCGTGAGTACGAACACCGAATTATCATACGGTACGCATCCGTATATATGTTTTTTCTGAAGTTTGCCTTTGGGAAGGCCGCTCCTTATTCCTCCGGAATTGACGAAGGCGAAATCCGTGTTCATGTTTTTCGTTTTCCAGAGAAGTGCGTCGGCTATGAGATTGCCGAGCGCGGTTTCCGCCTTTCTCACATCATCTGCGGGGAAAATATCCACAGCTTCGCCGATCTCTTCGGACAAAACAGCTTCGACCTTTGCCGCATACGGTTCGAGTTTTGCGAGCAGTTCCGCATCTTCTTTGATCTCAGCTGTCACGAATCCCACCGCATCTCCTGTTTTCTTTTTCAGATTGATCGGTACGAGTTCCCAGTCGAGACTTGCGACCTTTCCGTTCTCGATGGTGAGTATCGCCTTACCTACCTTCATACCCCATTGTTGGCTTTGCACGATAGGCGTATTGTTTTCTATGAACGGAGTCTTCATATCCCAGTGGCCGCTCGAAAGCACGTCTTCCATGTGTGTGTGGCCGTCTATGATGAGGTCGATGCCCTGTACTTCGGCGGCGAGCCTGCGGGAGCCTTCTTTGTTCGTTTTATAATTTCCCATGTGTACCAGCGCGATGACTATGTCGACTTTTTCCTTATTTCTAAGGATATCCACCATTTGTTTCGCAACGGGAATTTCATCTTCGATCACAAGGCCCTTGATGGTGTCCACGTCTCCCGCCATCTTGTTTATTTCGCTGGTCGTGAGCCCGAAAATGCCTACGGTGAAATTTTTGAATTGTTTTACGATATACGGCTTTGCCAAGTAGGTTCCATTTTCATATTTGATATTCGCCGAGAGGAATGGGAATTTCGCCCATGACATCTGTTTTTTCAGAACGCTTTGGGGTTTGTCGAATTCATGATTACCGATAGTCATAGCGTCGTAACCGATATAGTTGTATCCGACGATATCGGCCTCCGCATCGAAGAACATGGATTCCGGCCTTCCCATATTGATGTCCCCCGCATCGAGTACCAGCACGTTCTCATACTGCGCCCTGATGGCCTGCACGTAGGTAGCCCTGGCAGGAAGACCACCTTGACCGTCCGCAGGGAACTCATAGAACTTCAGCGGATGGCCGTGGTGGTCGTTTGTGTGAAGCACTACGAGCGTGCCGTTTTTTGGTACACTAGGTACGGGTTCCGGCTCTTTCGTCTTTTCTACTACAGGTTTTTGCTCCGCTTGGGTCACTACTGTTTTTTCCGTACTCGCACAGGATACGAAAAGCGTAAGCACAGCGGCAAAGAGAAACAGAACTGCTTTTTTCATGTGAGCCTCCTTCTTCTGTTTTCATGCATTATAACACTGTTTAACGAATTGGTGGAGAAAAACTGAAATTTCGTCTGGGCAAAAAAAGCTGCGCCTTAGGGTGTCCGTCCTGTTTCGCTAGCGGGATGGAACCGAAGTTCGAATTTGTTGCCGGCGTCCCGCTCCCACGTAATAGTACCGGAAATCTGTTCGGCTAAAGAAAGCAGAAGGCTGTACGATAGGGAATCATATATTGCAGAAAATTGATGCTCCTGTATTTCTATATCCGGGGCTTCCATGCAGATCTCAACGGCTCCGTAGACGTTAGTCATTGTTACTATCAATCTTCTTTCGGTTTTCTGTTGTTTCCAGTATTCGGACAGCACCACGAGTAGTTCGTTCAGAAGCAGTCCCAAAGGCAACACCTGATTGACCGATATCATTTCATCGGTTCCGCTGATCTGTGCTGTGATCTTGTGACGTTCAAGCTTTCGCATGTTAGAAAACACAGAGATGATTTCGCGGAACATTTCCTTACACGACACCGTTCCGATCTTTGCCGCATCGTATGATTTGTCGAGTATTATTCCTATAACCCTTATCCTATGGCTGCACCGTTCGATTATCTGTTTCGTTTCATCGTCTTCCACATCTGCGGATTCGAGATTCATGAGGCTTACGAGAACCTGAATCATATTCCGCACGCGGTGATTGAGTTCGCGCAGGAATACATTTCTTTCCATCATTGTGTTCTTCAGCGACTGTTCGAGGCGTGTCTGCGAGAATCGGGGAAGACATAGGCCGTTTTTTTTGGGGAATTTGTTCAACAAATTTTCCTTTCTCCCAAAGTCCGACCTCCATCCCTTTTTGCGCTGTACCACCATGTATTTACAAATACCCGAATACCAAGCACTTGGATATAGGGATTTTCGTACAATGAGGCTGCGAAAAACCTTATGCACCGGGCGGTGGGGATTGTTTTCCATTACGAGTAAAGAGATGTAATGCCCTCCTGTATGGCATATTTGGTCAATTCCGCTATGCTGTTCATTCCGGTTTTTTCCATTATTTGTTTTCTGTGTGTTTCGACTGTTTTCAGGCTGATGTGCAGTGCGGATGCTATTTCTTTAGTGGACATGCCTTCTGCGATCTGTTTGAGAATTTCCCGTTCCCTATCGGTCAGTTTCGTATAAGCCGACTCCTCGCACGGCTTTCCTCCTTTGCGGATACTTTCTATAACGCATTCGGCTACACGTGGACTTATATATATCCGGCCGCACATGATGGCACGAATGGCGCTCATCAATTCATCGAATGCCGATTCTTTTGCCACGTATCCTGAGGCTCCGGCTCTGAACATTTCCAGGACGAACCGTCTGTCCGTATACATAGAAAGGCAGAGTATCTTGATATCGGGCCATTCGCGCGATATTTTCCTCGCCACCTCGATGCCGTTGATGCCCGGCATAAGGATATCGATAATCGCGATGTCCGGTTTATGTTTCTGAACTAGCTCTAGTGCAGTCGGACCGTCTGGAGCTTCAGCGATTACCTGCATTCCTTTTTGTTCTTCGATGAGTTCTTTCAGACCTTCCATTAATATCTGGTGATCATCGGCCAGCAGAATTCGGACGTTCATGGCGCATCGGTTTCTTTGTATCCATACGGAAGACGAATCGGAGCGTCTATGACGACCTGCGTTCCTTTCTCCGGAGCCGAATTCAGCTCAATGGATCCTCCGACAGCGCGTATGCGTTCCCGGATATCGTAAAGACCGAATCCTGTGGCAAGAGAAGGATCGAACCCTATACCATCATCGATTACTGTGATCCTGATTCGGTCTTTTGTTTGTTCGAAGCATATGCATAGGTTTTTAGCGTGGGCGTGACGTAAGGAATTAATGATCAGTTCACGCATCGCAGAGCAGAGAAGATTGTCGATTTCCC
>CAZWAS010000058.1:10752-23940 GCA_964631915.1 uncultured Spirochaetales bacterium
GATAGCCTCAAGCCCCTTTACGGTGAAGAGGATTCCGGATTCTTTTTCCATTATTTTATGAATGCATGCCATCATTGAGGGAAGGTTGGATTCTTGTTTTTGGGGAGGGTTGAGGTCGAAAATAATGTTTTTTATCGATTCAATTGCCGAATCTATGAGCGTATCGATATCCGATGCGACCGAACCTATGTATTCGTGTTGTTCCGATAAGCCTTTCAGTTTACCTGCTTTCATCCGTGCAAGTACGAGAAACTGTCCTACTTTTTCGTGAAGGCGGGTCGCGATATTCCTGCGCTCTCTTTTTTCCGCTTGAGCCAACTGGACCGAGAGTACATTGATGTGTTTATGTAATTCTTTCAATTCTTTTTCCAGCTTTTTTTGTTTGATCAGTTGCTGTTTATATCTGCGATGTATGATTTTCAGCATTCGATCTTTCCGATCGACCACAGTATTGAGCTCTGAAAGCCTTGTCCGGAATTTCGCTTTCGGCTCTTGCTGTTCGGCTGTTTCTCTTACTATCATGCGCGGTTACCGATAATACTCCAAATATCTAGACTAAAGTCTAGATATTTCATCAATTCGTACAGGTAATACATGATGAGATTATATAGAATGTGATAAAAAAATCTATGGTCTCTGCTGACACCTCTTTAATTTTGCGCGTGCGAAATAATAATTCTTTGGTCAGGCTTCCGACATCCTTATAGTAATTATTCGCTGATAAGCGGTGAATTATTTACGAGACCAGATACTTACTCTATGAGTTTATCTCTGAAGTACTCGAGGAACTCGTATCTGTTTTTTATGTTCAGCTTTTTATAGATACTCGTTATGTGTTTTCTTACCGTTATTTCCGCGAGGAAAACTTTTTCGGCAATTTCTCTGTTTTGATACCCTTGCAGCATGAGATGGATTATCTCGCACTCTCTATCCGTCATCCCGAAGTCTGCGAGCTTGACTGCCGACAGATCAGCATCCTTATCGAAGTTTTTTGAAAATTCTATGAGGTCCTTTGTTATTTTTTTCAGCTGGGAATAGATGAGTTTTTCCTGGGTCCGCTTCAGCGTCTCCATGGTAATGTCTCGGAAAAGCAACACTGCCAGTCCCGAACTTCCCATTCCGAGCTGAATGGGATATGAATCGATTTTTACCTCTATTATCCTATGATCTTTCCGTATCAGCTTCAACTCCGCATTTTCCACACGTTTCGTTCGAATTTGTTCGAACATCTTGAGAAATGCAGATCTGTCTTTCTCTATCACCAATGTTCTGATATCGAGGCCGGTAAACTCTTCTTCGGTATATGCAAGCATATCTCGGACATATGAATTTGAAAAACTGAAACAACCGTCGTTGGTTATGACTCCGACGCCGATAGTCGCCTTCTCGAAAATAGCCATAAGAAGTTCCTGACGTTCCGCCAGCTCCCGCTCGACGTTTTTCAGTGCGGTTATATCGTCAATGATGGCTATCGCCATTTCGATCTCACCTGCCTCGTTTTTGATCGGTTTTACCGAGACATTCGCCCAGAAGGTCGAACCGTCTTTGCGGAGAAAGCTTTTCTCTATGGTATATGCTTCGATAGCACCGCTCATAAGGGCGGAAAGCTTCTGTTCCGAAAGCGGTATGTAATTTTTCGGCGTTATGGTCTTGAACGTTTTATGCAGAAGCTCTTCTCGCGAGTAACCGGTAAGCCGTTCCCAGGCGGAATTGATTCTCAGATATGTTCCGGCTCTGTCTATGAGTGCAATACCCATCGGCGCTTCGGAAAATATGGTTTCGAACAGGTTGTTCCGCTGAAAGGATTCTGCGTTCCCTTTGTCCATATACCGGTTTCTCAATACGTCAAATTATGGCTGCTTCCCTGCGGAAGCCAGCATCAATCATACTAAAAAATTTCGATATTCTGCCATACCCCTCCGAGTAGGGCTTTCACTGTTTTGTATCCTGCACGTTTGAGTATTTCCCGTGATTCCGCGAAATGGAATGCAATATGTTCGGGGCTATGGGCATCGGAGTTCAGCATCACCGCTATGCCTTTTCCCGCCGCCTCTTTTAGGATCCATGGGCTCGGATAAACAGATTCGATTGCTCCGCGGGCGATTCCTCCGGTATTCACTTCCATGATGGCTTGAGTTTCTGCAATGATATCGAGCGTGGCCGATATTTCTTTTTTGTACCACGCCGAGGATTCGTCGAAGTAACGGTTCTGTTTGTTCATTTTTTTCACCAGATCCAGATGCCCTATCACATCCGGTGTCTGTTCGCGCACCATTGTGCGGACGCGAGAGTAATAATCGTGCACAAACGCTTTCATATCGCCATGGAAAAATAAATTCAGTATTCGGCGGAATTCTTCTTCATCGACATCCACAGTCATGAACTCATTGCGTTCCTCGCTGTGAATGAAGTGAACCGAGCCGATTCTGTAGTCGAGCCCGATATTCTCGAATTGAGGGCTCCTGGGGCCTATCATGCCGGGTATAAAATCGATTTCAAGACCGAGATACACTTCGAGTGTGTTGCGATATTTTTCTCGCAACGAAAGCACTGTCTGGATATATGCCTCGAGGCGTTCTGCAGGCATGGTCCAGTCCGTATAAAAAGGAATCGGCGCATGTGCGGAGAATCCGAACGCTTTGAATCCGAGACGGACAGCTTCTTTTGCATAGTCTTCGAGTTGTCCTTTTCCGTCGCACAAGGAGGAATGGGAATGGTAATTCGTCAATCCGAGCGTATGCTTCATGGTATCCTCTAGTTCCGAGTTTGGATATTTATTATGTATGCTTGAACTCGCAGTGGATTTTATAATATAAATGAACCAATGAAAATATATGAAAATGAATATTTGACGTTTTAACGGATTGATAATGACGAAAAAACCTATTACGACTCGACAAGAGCAAGCTATCGAAACGAAACAGAGAATATACACGGCGGCGATCGAGCTTATGGACCGAAAGGGATTCGAGAACATCACAATAGCCGAGATCAGCAAAAAAGCGCACGTTTCTGTCGGAGCATTTTATCATTATTTCACATCGAAAAGCGATATACTAGCGGAGATATTTCGAAGGGCGGATGACTATTTTGCCACCCAAGTTGCTCCTAAATTGGAAAACAAAAACGCAGCCGACCGGATCGTCGAGTTTTTCGTTCATTATGCGCGATTTAACGTAGCCGACGGTGTTGAGACGACTCAGCATCTTTACAATCCTACAATAAAATTCTTTACAAAAAAGGGACGGTCCATGCATGACCTATTGCTGAATATCATTCGGGAGGGGCAGAAAAAAAACGAGCTTCGCACCGATGATGACCCAGAGGAACTTGAACGCTTTTTGTTCGTCATGGCGTGGGGCACTGTGTTCGAATGGAGTTTGCTCAATGGCCGTTTCAACCTCGAGGCTGTTATGAAAAAACGCATCAAGATTCTTGTTGCGACCATGGTGAAATAGCTGCAGTGCTCTGGCGGCTCGAAACACTGATCCCAGAAGCCATTCTCACAGAGAAAGATCCCCTAACTTCTTTTTGGTCTTGCTGTTTTATGAGGGGTCATTGACCGGTATCGGTTATATTCCCCTAGTCTTTTCATATGATCTTATCGCAAAGCAAATATAGTATTTACAGAATATATTCGGCGAATACGTTCATTTTGTCTGTTTTTAAGCAATTTTGCTTGACAACGCGGTAAACATCTCCTACTATATATAGCAACTTTTCTATACTATTGTCGGTGCATTAGGGAGACCTTGAGACCATAAGCGGGAGGGCCGATATGCAAGATCTGCGATTCCCAATGGAAAAGGTTCTGGAAGTTATGGATACTGCCGATGCCTGTCTTGATTCCGGATTCGTAAAAAATAAAATACTTGATATATTCATCGATTGCTGTAAAGCCGAGGGGGCCATCTTTTTTCTCCCGAGTACGGACTTTGAATTCAAAGATACGTTGACTAGAAATTTTGATGAAGAATCCAGCAGGACATTTTATGAATATTATCATAAATTCGATCCTTTGTGCTTATTCGACGGTCTGCGCATGCATCATGATACTCCGGTGGAACTGCTGGATTTCGATCCCTACCGTTCAAGTGAATATTATATCGATTTCCTGAAACCCTGTGGCATTCATTATAAACTGGTGGTCTACCTCGAATTGCATGAGCGCATGCGGGGAAAAGTTGTTCTGACAAGGTCGGCATCTTCTCCGATCTTCTCGAAAGAGGAAACTGCTGTAGCAGCTGAATTATCTCCATATATGGCCTATGCTTTGATCCATAACGATCTCAGGAGAAGGATCCAACTCAAGGATAATCTCATAAAACTGATAGAGGAAGATTTTTCGGCCGGCATCATTATGCTGGACGATTTCGTGCGGCCTATCTACATGAATCAGAAAGCCAAGGCAATAAATGAGTATTTTGCCGATCATTTCCCGGTTTCTGGTGGCGGTATCCATCCTTTTCTGCTCAAAGATTGCCGTGTTCTCCTCGAGGAAACTGATAGATGCCCGGCGAGCGGTTTGATGCCGAAACGGCGGGTGATACAGGGTCCCGATTCAAGACTTTTCTCCATATGTTCGAAAATATGCGAAGGGAAAAGTTACAGAGATCGTTCCAGAATATTGCTGGTTTACATCGAAGAAAACAGCGACCTGGGTGTACTTGAAGAACAAAGGCTTAAAGAGACATTTTGTCTGAGTAAACGGGAAGTCGATGTCGTTATGAATATATTCAAAGGAATGCATAACGCCGAAATCGCTCGTACCTTGTTCGTAAGCGAAATCACCGTGAAAAAACACCTTCAAAACATTTACGAAAAAGTCGGCGTGAACAATAGAACATCGCTGATCAATAAGATATTGACACAACAAAACATGTATCATTTGGCTTCTTGAGCTATCGCAGGTTGCAAGCGATGCACGGCAGGGAGGTGCTGCGGGGAACAGAAATTCTACTTTCGGATAATTTACAGATCTACATTTCGTAATAGTATGATGAGAGAAGGGAGTTTGTCGGGTTGGTAACTGTCTTTCATTCCCCTATGGCAAAGAGGAAGGGAGCATAAATCTACACTTTTACAGGGGTGGTACGAAAATGGAAAAGATATCGATTATCGACACTAATGCAATGGCGCTGTTTTGCTATCCGTCTTTGAAAATCATCCATCATGCCATTTACAAATTCATCTACGGCGAAGACTTCAGAAATTTGTTGACGAAAGGGGTCGATACGTTCCTTCAATATCATTGCACGAAATGGCTTTCCGACGATTATAGAAGCACTGCATTGAAACAAGAGGATATCGAATGGGGCAAACAGCATTGGGGAGAACGTCTGTTGGCAACCAAGTGGAAATATTGGGCAATAGTTTTGCCGGAAAATGTCCTTGGGAAGCTGAATATGCGTCATATCATTGAGCATTATACCGGAAAGGGAATAAAAGTAGAAACGTTTCCTAGTGCCGAAGCCGGTTTGAATTGGTTAATACAATTAGAGGATTGAAGGAGTCTTCGGTACTCCAACTGTCGGACTGATGTATGCCTCTTCGGTGAAAAAGCTGAAGAGGAGTCTTCTTCTCTAAAAAACACAGAGGTTCCGCCGAGAAAAAAACAGAACCTTTGAGGAATAAGTATTTACACGCAACACGCATAACTATTTCACATAAAACTTCAAAAAAATCAAAAAAAATTCTACTTTCGGATAATTTACAGGTAAAAATTTCTGTCTTACATTTTTCATACGACATGATCGTGTGTCTATTGATGTTTGTACCGGTCAGAAATCAATGGATAAAACTCAAACAGATAAGGAGATGATATGAAAACGCATCAGATGTTCATTGACGGGAAGTGGGTCGATGCGGTATCCGGCGCAACGTTCGACGATTTCAACCCCTATACCGGCGAGTTGTATGCCCGGGTGGCAAAGGGCGATGCTCGGGATGCTGATCGAGCCATGGCTGCAGCCTATGCTGCGAGAAAACCGTGGGCTACGACTCCTCCGCTCGAGCGATCGCGCATTCTCTACAAAGCAGCGCATGTTTTAGAAGAGAAGATGCAGGAGGTAGCAGATGTGCTTGTATTGGAAGGTGGAGGCACGTTTGGAAAAGCCATGTTCGAAATCTCTCAGACGATCGATCTTCTTCTGACGGCTGCTGCTGATTGTAAGCGTATTCTTGGCGAGACGTTCCATACCGATCCGACTAAACTTTCCATGACGCTTCTTCAGCCCAGAGGGACGGTAGTCGCCATCTCTCCCTGGAATTTCCCTTTGATCCTCTCCATGTATAAAGTCGCATACGCGCTTGCTACAGGCAATACGGTGGTCTTCAAACCGGCAAGCGAGACGCCCGTCATAGGGCTTAAAATCGGCGAACTGTTCGAAAAAGCAGGACTACTCCCCGGAGCGCTCAACGTCGTTACCGGTCCCGGAAGCGTACTGGGCGATGCTCTGATAGACGACAAACGCTGTTCCTTCGTTACTATTACCGGAGAAACGACTACGGGACGGCACGTAGCGCAGAAGGCAGCTGCAAATCTGAAAGAGTATACGCTTGAACTCGGAGGAAAAAACCCGCTCATTATCCTTGCAGATTCGGATATGGACTTCGCGGTAAATACTGCTGCGTTCGGAACGTTTATGCATCAGGGACAGATATGTATGTGTGTCGGTCGTATCATCGTTGAACAGGCGATCGTTGAGGAGTTCTCCAAAAAGCTCGCACAAAAAGCGTCTGCCTTGCCAGCGGGAGATCCGAGGCAACCGACAACGGTTGTAGGGCCTCTTATCAATGATAACGCCGTCAAAAAAGTGGATGCACTCGTCAGAGATGCCGTGGCGAAGGGAGCGAAGCTTCTGAGCGGTGGAACCTTCGAAGGGCGGGTGTATCGACCCACCGTACTCGCCGACGTTACATCCAAGACGCGGATATATGGAGAAGAAACCTTCGGTCCTGTGGCCTCTATTATCGCTGCCCGTGATGAAAAAGAAGCGTTAGAAATCGCAAATGATACCACATACGGTCTGTCTGCCGGCGTCGTCACCAAAGATTTGAGCAAGGCGATTTTCCTCGCAGAAGGCTTGGAAGCAGGTATGGTTCATGTGAACGACAGTCCCATCGATGCGGAATCGTCTGTACCATTCGGCGGATGGAAGTGGAGCGGTCAAGGTCGTGAAGGAGGTCGTTATTCTCTTGAAGAGATGAGCGAACTGAAATGGGTTACGATGCAAAAAGGGAAAAAAGGATTTCCTTTTTGAGTAAAGCCCAATTGCACAACCTTATGACCTCATTTCCCATTGAGAATAAAATTGAAGGGAGGAGATCCTGATGACAGATCAAATGGCATTGAAGAAGCACATAGAAGAACTGGCGGAGAGAGTGTGGGATATGGGTGCCATCGAGGCTCGATACAAAGAATTGGTAGACGGGTGCATCCCGAGAAAGCGATTGGCCCCGGCAAAGTTCAAAACGGAAAAACAGCAGATTCTCGATCGGGTACAGCGACGTGCCGAGGAATACAACTATCTCGGTAATAACTGTCCGAGGGCTACGGCGCTCGCATTGATGGAAGAATTCGGCATAGGTTCTATGGAAATAATCAAGGCTCTTGCTCCATTTCCCGGTCTTGGCGGAACAGGTTCGATTTGTGGAGGAGTCACTGGAGCGCTTATCTGCTTCGGACTGTATTTCGGCAGTGAGAATATGCACGATCAGGAATCGGTAGGAGCTTCCATCATGGCCGCTCAGCAGTTTTTATCCCGTTTCAAGGAACAAGTAGGCTCTACACTGTGTTCCGAAATACAAGAAAAAGTAGTATTCGGACGTTATATGGATCCAGGGGCGAGTCCTGCACACATGGAGGCCTTTGTGAAGGAAAAAGGTACCGAGAAGTGCAGCCTTTTGCCTGGAATAGGGGCAAGGCTTGCTGCGGAAATAATCATCGACAGCATGAAATAGCGGTCGAGAAGGAAAGGAGGAATCGAAAATGGCAGTTGGTACGCATATTTGTTGGCCGAGAAAGGTCGTGTCCGGCCCTGGTGCCTTGCGGAATCTTGGGCAGATCATTAAAGAGATGGGGAAAAGCAGGGTAATGCTTATCACAGATAAAGGCATGAAAGATTTCGCTTTGATAACGGATACTGTGAAAAGGCTGAAAAACGAGGGATTTTCTGTAAGCTTGTTCAGCGAAATAGGACCGAATCCTGTCGAAGATATGGTGCATAACGCAGTCGAATTGATGAAAAAAGAGAAACCGGAAGTGCTGGTATGTATTGGCGGCGGGAGCCCCATAGATACCGGTAAGGCGGCGAATGTCGTTTATACGCATGGCGGCGTGGTCAATGATTACGATATCGCTATCGGCGGCATAACAAAAATTACTCCTAAACTGTTGCCCTTGATTGCTGTCCCCACTACGGCGGGAACGGGAACGGAGGTTACGTTTGTGGGTGTCATTACTGATACCAAGAAAAAGACGAAATTCGGCGTATTAAGCCCTCTTGTGATTCCGGATATCGCCTTGCTGGATCCTGAAGTAACTCTATCCATGCCTCCCAATCTGACCGCTTTCACGGGAATAGATGCGCTTACCCATTGTATCGAAGCCTATACTTCCATAGGCGGATACCCGCCTGCAGAGGCGTTAGCACTCTACGGCACCAGAATGATTTTCCGCTCCCTGAGAATTGCGGTCAAAGACGGTAAGAATCTTAAAGCAAGGGAGGATATGCTTGTCGCCTCCATGATGGCGGGTACAGCCTTCAGCCTCAATGGATTAGGCGCGTGTCATGCTATGGCGCATCAGCTCAGTGCGTTTTTCGATACACCACATGGAATGGCAAATGCCATTTTGTTACCTCGCGTTATGAGATTCAATATGTCCGCATGCCCGCAGAAATTTGCGGATCTCGCCGAAGCGATGGGTGTCAATATCCATGCCCTGTCTACACAGCAGGCGGCGGAGAAGGCACTCGAAATGGTGGAACAACTTTCAGCAGATGTGGGTATTCCCAAGTACCTAGATGATGTCGGGGCCACGAGAGATAAAATCCCCGCTTTAGTGGAGAGAGCCATGCTCGACAATCCGATCACCACGAATCCTAGACCTTGTACTCCTGCAGATGTGGAAAAATTGTATCTGGAAGCCTTCAAGTAACGGCATCGGAATCTATTCAAAGATCTCGTGCACCGTGTGAAGTAGAACGTGAGATCTGCATCCATCTTTGGATGGATGCAGAGAAATCAAAAAATCTAATGCGAGGAGTTGTTTTATGGAAGAAGGAAAAGGCAAAATCAAGTTGGCCATATTCAGTTTCGGCATATTGATGATGGGTGTAATGGGAATCGCCAGCGGACTTTCCGTCATCGGACAACATTTCAGCGATGTACCCCAAACATCCATACAGTTACTCATAACCCTTCCCTGCCTTGTTATCATTGTGGTGAACCTCATAGTAGGCAAGTTGCAGGAATATGTTTCGATGAAGACGCTGGTCTTGTTCGGAATAATCTGTTTTCTGGTAGGAGGGGTTGCCCCTGCTTTTATTCCCTCATTTCCGGTGATACTTGTATTCAGGGGCATATTGGGTATTGGGGTCGGTATAGTCCAGGTGTTGTCCTCCGCGCTGGTGGCCGCATATTTCGAAGGAGATGAGCGGTCGAAAGTTATGGGTCATCTCACATCGGCACAGATGATAGGATGCGCCATAATGGTGTTTGTGAGCGGATATCTAGCCATGGCGGGTTGGAATATCACGTTCTATGTGCATCTTATCTCCGTTATATCATTGGTGTTCGTTGCGGCATTTTTGCCGAAACCGAAGCCGGCGGCAAAAGCTGCTGCGGTGGAAGGTAAACCCGCAGAAAAACCGAAACTGACGGGGGCCGCATTCGGTTGGGCGATTACCATGCTCATTTTCTTCATACCAGGTATGATCTTGGCCACGTACCTGGCGTTCTTTGTGACATCCCACAACCTCGGCTCACCGGCTGCAGCAGGGACAGCTACCATGATATTTGCAATAGGCGGATTCCTGATGGGGTTGATTTTCGGTAAACTCGCACAAGGGGTAAGAAACGCATCCCTCGCGATCGGTCTGTTCATGGGAGTAGTTGCCTATCTGTTGATAGCCTTCTCCCAGAATATATGGCTCGTATATGTAGGAAGCCTTATCTACGGTTTCAGCGTTACGACTGTTTTTGCCAGCATCATGATCGGAACGTCGATGTCTGTTTTGCCTATTGCGGTACCTCTGGCTATGGCTATCGTGGTATGCGGCCAGAACTTGGGATCCTTTTTGTGCCCCTATATCATAACCCCGATTTCGGGTCTGATGAGTGAGGACGTCAATATGTTTGCCTTCATAAGCGGAGGAATCATATTCGGCATTATGGGTGTTGTGGCTCTGATCTGGGGCATTGCGAAAAATGTGAAAAAACCTGCGGCGGCATAAAGGATGGAGAGCTACCTTTGACCAACGGCACATGGGGTTTTGCCGCACGGGAAAGTAGTAAATGAAACGATACTCGATCAAGAAAACAGGGAGGCGGGGATGCACCGCCCCCTGTTTTGAATATTTTCACACCTTTCCTCTGCTTGAAATCGCACCGGTTTTCATAATATAAATGAACCAATGGAAACATATGCCCACGAACACGAATACCTGAAGGCAGTGAAAGAACGTGCTCAACTGCCGGAGGGGTTTTTATGCAGCGGTGCCCGTATAGAATTTCAACCTGCAGAGTGCCCAAGTGAAAAACCCAGACCGATGAACCTCTCCCTCCTCTTGCTGGATAAACCCACCGATCTGTTTGCAGGCGTATTCACGAAAAATAGTTTCCCGGGTGCTCCGGTGATCATCGGAAGGGAACGCCTGAAAGAGCAATTTTCCCGCGGTGTTCTGGTGAATAACAAGGTAGCGAATGTGTGCGCACCGGGTGGCATTGAGGATGCTGAGGCGGTTCTCTCTGCTCTCGGCAATGCTGTCGGCTGTAATACTCGTGAACTTTTCCCTGCCTCTACTGGTGTCATCGGATGGAAACTCCCTACGGAGGCGATGATACGGGGCATACCCGAATTGGTGAAGGATCTGAAAACCGGAACAGCTCTTCAGTTCGCTCAAGGGATCATGACAACGGACAGATACCCCAAGGTCCGCTCCGCACGAATTGGTTCCGGTCGTATCGTGGGATTTGCAAAGGGCGCAGGCATGCTTGAACCGAACATGGGCACTATGCTCGTGTTTCTGGTCACGGACATCGCCATGCAGAGGAGCATTCTGCAAGAAGCGCTCGAATATGCTGCCGAGAAAACGTTCAACCGTATATCGATAGACGGCGATCAGAGCACAAGCGATATGGCGCTGATCTTTAGTTCCGGAAGAAAACCAGAGATAGGGGTGGTGGAATTTCGTAACGCACTCGTAACGGTGTGCAGAGACTTGTGCTATGATATTGTGCGGAACGGAGAAGGCACTGCCCACGTGATCGAAGTACATGTCGAAGGTGCGATATCGGAATCGATCGCATGTGCAGTAGGAAAGAATATCGTAAACTCTCCTTTGGTGAAGACGGCGGTATACGGCAATGATCCGAATGTCGGTCGCATCCTCGCTGCGATCGGCGATTATATGGGAAATAACGGCCTGCCCATCGATAGAGACGCGGTAACCGTTTCCATGGGTAATGAGATCATCTTTTCCCATGGGGCGTTCAGGCTCGATTCCGAGAAGGAAAAAAGACTTTCCTCGTATCTCGCTTCTACGATGACTGAGCCGGATCATAAAGGGTTTCCCAAACACGAGAGAAATGTGGAAATCGGCGTCGACCTCGGTTGTGGCGCTGCTGAAGCAACGATACTCGGATCTGACTTGTCGTATGAGTATGTACGGGAGAATGCCGACTACAGGACCTGAGTCCGAAGAATCAGTATGAGGTGTTTGACATGGAAATACAGCGCGATCTTGATGCACAGGTGAAAGCAACCGGCGACCAACTTGCACTAGTGAGAAAGGAAATTGCGAAACGGATCGTCGGTCAGATCGAAATGATAGACGGCATCCTCATGGGCCTTCTTGCAAATGGACATATCCTTCTCGAAGGAGTCCCTGGGCTTGCGAAGACCCTTGCCGTCAAAACTGTATCCGAAGTTCTCGACACGAGCTTCAAACGAATTCAGTTCACGCCGGATCTCCTTCCTGCAGACCTCATAGGAACCATGATTTACCGGCAGCAAACAGGGGAATTCGTTCCCAGGAAAGGGCCTGTGTTCACCAATATCGTGCTCGCCGATGAAATAAACAGAGCTCCTGCAAAAGTGCAGTCCGCGCTTCTCGAAGCCATGGAAGAACGCCAGGTGACCATAGGCGATATCACCTATATGTTGCCGAAACCTTTCTTTGTGCTTGCTACGCAGAACCCCATCGAACACGAAGGTACATACCCTCTGCCGGAAGCACAACTCGATCGTTTCCTCCTCAAACTGAAGGTCGATTATCCGACTACCGATGAAGAAAAGGCCATACTGAAACGAGTGGGAGTGGAGCGGTTCATTCCGGTGCAGAAGGTCCTTTCCGTGGCAAAACTCGAAGAGATGAGGGTGACCGCCTCGAAAATATCCATCGATGAACGAATTTCGGATTATATAGTCGCTTTGGTTTCCGCCTCACGGGAAAAGGATAGGAATAAATTCCCCAGTACCCGATATATTCAATACGGCGCTTCGCCGCGGGCTTCGATATACATGTATCGCTGTGCGAAAATAAAAGCGCTGTTCGAGAACAGATCTTTCGTCATACCGGAAGATGTGAAGGCTGTGGCCGTGCCTGTGCTCGGCCACAGAATCGTACTCTCGTACGAGGCGGAGTCCGAAGAGCTGAAGCCTGAAGATGTGGTGTATCAGCTTCTGAATCTGGTTCCTGTACCGTAGGGGCTATGGACAAATCCCGCCTGTTTTCAAAAGTGAAGAATATTCAACTCATTTCGACCCGTCTTGTGGAAAGCCTGCTCGCAGGGGACTACCGTTCCGTGTTCAAGGGGCTCGGGATGGAGTTCGACGAAGTGAGAGAATACGTGTACGGAGACGATGCAAGGCTCATAGACTGGAATGTCTGTTCCCGTATGGGCAGTCCGTATACGAAAACTTTTAGAGAAGAGCGGGAGCTCGTTCTGTACCTCATAGTGGAT
>CAZWAS010000059.1:0-23655 GCA_964631915.1 uncultured Spirochaetales bacterium
CGCGATACTGATGTTCGACAGCGACGAGGCGGGGGTGAACGCAACCAGGCGTGCTATTCTACTCTGTGAAAAGACAGGCATCGACTGCGAAGTCATTGAAATTCCTAACGGAAAGGATCCTGCAGAGATTCTTGAAAAAGAAGGTGCTGATGCGTTGAAAAAAATGCTAAAATATTCTATAAATAGTTTCGAGTATCTCTTGAAAAAAGCACTGAAAAAATATCGAGGAGATACTCCGGGAGAGAAAGAGGCCATAGTACGAGACATTTTTGAATATATTGCATGCATAGATTCCGAGGTAAAGCGAGAAAGCTGCATCATGGTGCTAGCAGAAACTCTTCAGGTAGAATCAACAGCAATAAAGAAAGAGTTCAATAAGAAACCGGACCAGAGGTTGGAACGAGCGATGCCGGACGCTCTGTCTGCGAATGCTGAAGTTTCGGTTGATCTCTTTCTCATGCTTGCCGTGATAAGCAATCGTGAGTATTTTACACGGGTAAGAAAAGCAATCTTGCCCGACGATATAGAAGACCGGAGAGCAAAAGATCTTTTCATAGCGCTTGAGGAATCATTTCGCAACGACGAAAATACTCTTGAAGCGTTGCTTATGCATATAGAAGATGCGGAGACAAAGGCGCTGATTGTGCGTAAACTCGCAACGGAGGAGTTTTCGATAAACAAGGACAAACTGATCGATGATTCGCTTGCGCGTATACGAAAGCGCAGCTTAGAGAGGAAAAGGAACACGATATCGCAGCGTTTGGCCACAGAAAAAAACACACATGTCCAAAACGAACTGCTGGCGGAAAAGATGTTCCTTGACGAGGAGTTGGAAAAATTAAAAGCGATAAATTGATATCGGATCTTCAGAATGATCCTGCGATTGTCAAATTACTCGAATATGCGAAAACGAAAAAAAGCATCAGCTACGAGGAGGTAAATGATTTTCTTCCGGATTCAATCGTGAATTCCGAAAAAATCGAAGAAGTCATTGCCATACTCGAAAAAAACAATATCAGGCTCGAAGATGAAGAAGTACAGCTTTTTCTCGAAGATGAAGAGGAAGGGGAAGATATAGACATCGAGGGGAAAAAGCCGCTGGAGAAAAAAAGGCTGCTATACAGCGAGAAAGAAAATACGATAGACGATCCCATCCGCCTCTACCTCAGGGAAATCGGCAAAGAAAATCTGCTCACTGCAGAGCAGGAAGTCGAGCTCTCGAAACAGATGGAAGAAGGCGAGAACATCATAAAACGGGTGATCAAAAACACCGGTATGATCATTCCGGAGTTTTTCAATCTCGCATTGAATGCATTCTCCAAGAAAGATCCACGGGAAATGAATCTTTCGAAAAAAGAAATTTCCGAATACCTTGCAGAACGGAGAAGACTGAATCAGTTCTACCGCGAAGACCTGAAGGCATTGCTCCCTGCGTTGAAACAATATATGGAGCTGAAGGCCAGAATTACATCCAGAGGAAGCGATATCCTGACGAACAAAGAGATGGTCGAACGCAGACAGGAACTCATGAAAAAATTCCTGAATATCGACATTCATCAGGAAGAAATACTGCTTTTTTCGGAAAAATTCACCAATGCAGCGCGTAGGATAAAACAGTACAAACGGGAACAAGAGCGCATCGAAAAGCGGCTGAAAGTCTCGAACCTGAAAGAGCTGCGCGCCTTGGGAAGAGGATTGGCGATAAAGAAAGACTGCGAACGGATTGAAAAAGAGCTCAACCTGGCAGCGGACGAAATAAAAGAACGAATACGACAGATTCAAATAACCGAGAAAAAACTGAAACAATTGGAAGTGGAATTCGAGAACTCCATTACGGATATTCTCCGCATGGCTGAAGAGATCGCGTACGGCAAGAACATGATGAAAAATGCGAAGGATCGCCTCATAAAAGCGAACCTCAGGCTCGTGGTGAGCATTGCAAAGAAATACACAAACCGAGGGCTGCATTTCTTTGATCTCGTTCAGGAAGGAAACATAGGGCTCATCAAAGCCGTCGAGAAATTCGAATACAGGAAAGGGTATAAGTTCTCCACATATGCGACATGGTGGATACGCCAGGCGATCACCAGGTCGATTTCCGACCAAGCAAGAACGATCCGCGTTCCGGTGCACATGATAGAGCAGATCAATAAAGTGGTAAGAGAATCGCGTCAGCTCATGCAGGTCTTAGGAAGAGAACCCACCGATGACGAAGTGGCTGAACGGCTCGGATGGTCGGTCGCCAGGGTAAAATCGGTGAAGAACGTAGCACGCGAACCGATTTCCTTGGAAACGCCCATAGGCGAAGAAGAAGATTCACTTCTTGGAGATTTTATCGAAGACAAAGATGTGGAGAACCCTGCAAATCAAACGGCGTTCAAACTTCTTCAAGAGCAACTAAAGGGAGTATTGTCTAGTCTCCCGCCGAGGGAACAGGAGGTTCTTAAAATGCGCTTCGGTCTCGAGGACGGTTATTCGCTCACCTTGGAAGAGGTGGGCCTGTATTTTAATGTTACAAGAGAAAGAATCCGCCAGATAGAAGCAAAGGCTTTACGAAGACTCAGACATCCGAAACGGAGCAGAAAACTGAAAGATTATCTAGAACATTAAGGGGAATCATACATGATGCAGGAAGTTTTTGAAAAATTAAAAACGTTACAGGACATACTCTCTAAGAAATTCGAAGTTGAACACGAGCTCAACAATATTCCAAAAGCTCTTATCACAAAGACTGAGCTGTTGAACAGGCTAAAGAAATCTTACATCGAGAAAAACGATCAGTACGAACAGACGAAAAAAAGAATCGCCGGACTGAAACAAAAAATGGCGGAAGCGGAAGCGGAAAGGGAAAACTATGAGAAGCAGATGGATCTCATCAAAACCCAGCGCGAATATGAGGCGCTCGATAAGGAAATAAAAGACGCCACGGAAAAGGAACAACAGCTCCGGAAAGATCTCCAGAAAGAAGAAAAGATGCTCGAGGATATGCAGAAAAACCTCGAACGCGAAGAGACGATGATAAAACAGCAAGAAACCGAACTGAATGCTGAGAATGAAAAAATCAAAAGCGAAGGCGATGCAAAACGTGAACTGTTAAACGAGCTTCGCACCGAAGAAGCGAAAATAATACCCGGCCTCGATGAAGAAATACTTTTCAAATTCGAACGTATCATCAGAAGCAAATCTGGTCTCGGTATCGTGCCCGTATATGGGGGCGTGTGTACCGGCTGCCATATGATCCTTCCCGGACAATTCGTCAACGATGTCCGTTCCAGCCAGGGCATCTTATTCTGCCCGTATTGCAGCAGAATTCTGTTCTATCAGGAAGCAGGAGAAAACGAGAACATGTTGTTCCCGGATGTCGATGCTGGAAGCCTCGCAGATCTTGTGGATTACGATTCGGAAGACTACGATGCGGAAGAGGAAGAAGACGAAGAAGAACAGGAGTACGATTCCGAAGAAGAATGAAGCAATGCAGGCTGATCACCGCCTGAAGTGAAAGCGGATTTCGTTTCAGGAGGAAAGTCCGGGCTCCGCAGAGCATGATGCCGGGTAACTCCCGGGTCCGGTAATGATGAATTGCCGGAACAGAAAGTGCCACAGAAAACATACCGCCCCGAGCGCTGTACGTTGGTACAGCGCTGTCCGGGTAAGGGTGAAAAGGCAGGGTAAGAGCCTACCGCCTCCGACGGTAACGCGGAGGGCAGGGAAAACCTCATCAGGAGCAAAGTCAAACAGCGGACAGGCTGCTCGCTGTACGTCCGCGGGTGGACTGCGAAAACGGTTTTGAAAAAAACTCGTTCAGATAGATGGTGATCCGCGACAGAACCCGGCTTACAGCCTGCTTTTTTCCAATTGACTTTTTGGCCAATCTGTACTTTAATGCAAAGCAATACGGATATGATTTACCCGAGCAAACGATATCGTTTTTCCTCAGCAAAGCAAAAAAAAAGAGGAAAACGGTGGTTAATCAGCATTTTAATGTTAGTGCTTCTAGTAGGAGCGGGGATTGTTGTTTACAAATTTTTCGGATCGACGCTGGGGCGCGTTTTTCAAGCAAAAGCGAAAAAAATGGATATCCCCGAACTTTGGGCAAACGGCAGATACGATGAAGTCCTCAGCGAAAGCGACATCCTACTGCAGAAAAATCCAATGGATGCGACAGCCTTAATCTTTTCAGGTTTTGCATTTTTTTACAAAGGGATTTCTCAGGCCAACTTGGAAGAAAAACTGCCATTAATAGATAAAGCAGTCATTTCGCTCCGAAAAGCGAATCTTCTCGACGGAATCTCTCTGCGCGCTGAGATTTATTATGTCCTGGGAAAAGCGTATTTTCATAAAGGAAAATTCTATTCCGATCTCGCCATAGAAAACCTCCTCAAAGCGCTCGAAAGCGGATACACAGCTTCGGATATCTATGAATATCTCGGACTCGCGTTTTCTCAAATTGAAAATTATCCCGAAAGTGTGAAGTACTTTCTATTGGCAGTCGAAAAGAATCCGTCGGATCTCCTGTTTCTGACTCTTGCGCAAACGTATTTTCAAATGCGAAATATGAACCAGGCAGAAGAATACCTTCTGAAAACATTGAACAGAACTAAAGACAGCGCTGTAGAGGAAAAAACAAGATTCCTTCTCGGAGAGATTTATATGGAGAAAAAGGAAAACCTCAAGGCCGAGGAACAATACAGGAAAATCTTGGAAATAAATCCTCAGAATGCGAATGCGCATTTTTACGCTGGAGAAATATATAACACCATGGGTGATTCAGTAAAAGCGAGAGCTGAGTGGAGAATGGCATTGAAAATAGACCCATCACACTACGGCGCCCGTCTACGTCTATATAATTAGGGGGTAGTATGGCACTTGGGAAATTGTTTGAAGCATTTTCCTCTGATATTGGTATAGATCTCGGTACATGCAATACCTTGATATATGTAAGGGGAAAGGGGATCGTCATCAGCGAACCCTCGGTAGTGGCTGTCGAACGTGGAACAAAAAAGGTCGTGGCTGTCGGAACGGAGGCGAAACGGATGCTGTGGAAAACTCCAGGCGACATAATAGCTATACGACCGTTGCGCGACGGTGTTATCGCAGACCTGGAAACTACCGAGAAGATGATCCGATATTTCATTTCGAAGGTACTTCCGCGTAGGCTCTTCGTAAAACCACGCATGGTCATCGGAGTACCTACGTGCATAACAGAAGTGGAACGGAGAGCTGTGGAAGAAAGCGCATACAAAGCAGGGGCGCGTGAGGTAAAGGTCATCGAAGAATCGCTCGCAGCGGCGATCGGGGCGAAAATACCCATATTCGAACCCGCAGGTCATATGGTTTGCGATATCGGTGGCGGTACCACAGAGATATCCGTCATATCTCTCGGTGGTATGGTCGTCACAAATGCGATAAGGCTCGGTGGAGACGAATTCGACGAAGCGATAATCAAACATGTGCGAAGCGTTCACAATCTTATCATTGGAGAACAGACTGCCGAAAATCTGAAAATTACGATAGGGAACGCTTCCCCCGACAAAAAAATCGAGAAAATGGAAATCAAGGGCACCGATGCCATAACCGGGCTACCGCGGCGCCTCGAAATCGATTCGGTGGAAGTCCGAGAGGCTTTGCAGGAACCGATAAATCAGGTCGTCGAAGAGATAAAGCGGACACTCGGGCAAACACCACCGGAACTTGCGGCAGACATCGTCGAACGTGGAATAGTGATGACGGGCGGCGGTTCGTTATTGAAGGGTTTTCCGAAACTCATAGCCAAAGAAACGGGAGTTCCCGTTATCCTTGCCGAAGATCCGCTCCTCTGTGTTGCCCTCGGAGCCGGCATGTATTTTGATTACGCAAAGGGGATGAATTCCAACAGAAACATCTATAATACATTGAATCCCTGATATATGATTTGCCATGATCCGGTTTAAAGGTTTTTTCTCGAAGCACAAGAAAGGAGTAACATTTGCGGTTCTTATTGTCATTTCCTTTCTATTTCTCATGTTTTCCACGAAGAGCGTAGTGCTGAAACCGAAAGAAATCGGTCTTTCTTTTTTTTCCCTTTTCCAAACCGCATTCACCAAAACAGGAGGCTGGATTTCCAGCACGGTGAATTCCATCGGCGAGCTCAACCGGTTGAAAGCCGAATACGACAAAGCGAAAGAAAGGCTCCGCAATTTCGATCTCATGGAACGGGATAATCTGAACCTGAAACAGGAAAACCTTCGCCTCAAGGAACAGCTCGGCTTCAAAGAAAGTCTGCAGTACAGACACATAACGGCAGAAGTCATCGGAAAAGATCCGGAGAATCTGTATTCGACAATCGTGATCAATAAAGGATCAAGGGACGGAATAAAGAAAGATATGCCGGTCATCGCATATCAGGACGGCTTTCAAGGATTGGTCGGCAAAACCATGAATGTCGGCATCAATGCCACTGCGGTTCTTCCTTTGTATGACAGAGCGTGTTTTGTCTCAGCACGGTTTCACAGATCGCGTTACGAAGGCATAATAAACGGCATGGGAATTTCGGACGAAAAATTGATCATGCGGTATATCAAGAAACGGGCAAAGAATGAGATCCAGTACGGCGACTTGATTGTGACTTCTGGTTTGAATTCATTGTATCCTAAAGATATCTACATAGGAAGAGTAAAAGGGATTTCAGCGAAAGAATACGATACCTCCCTTGAAGTAGAGCTGGAACCCATCATAGACTTTTCAAAACTGGAGTATGTTTTCGTCATTGGCAGCGAGGTCGACGAATAGATGGTGAAGCGAACGATAATTTCCGCAATTGTTATCGGGGCATTCGTACTCATTCAAACCACACTCCTTTCCAAGATAACCATTTTCGGTGTAACTCCCGACATCGCAATGATCATACTCGTGTGCATCTCCATCCGCAACGGCTCCATGGTCGGGCAAATTAGCGGTTTTGCAACAGGGATACTCGAAGACCTTCTCAGCCTATCGCCATTGGGGTTTCATTGTTTCATAAAGACCGCAACGGGGTTCCTTTTTGGGTTGTTCCGAGGGAGTGTTTTCATAGATCCAGTGCTGATCCCGCTCCTCATCGGCGTCATTGCTACTGTATTCAAAGGTCTTGTCGCGTCGTTTCTCTCCATCTTCATAAAATTCCCTGGTACCATCTACGATATTTTCAGCGTGAAACTGTGGATAGAAGTCGGTTTCAATGCTGTCCTTTCTCCTTTTATCTTTGCTTTGCTTGGCTTATTTAAAATATTTAAAACGAATCCGAAGGAAGAAATTTGAAATGTTCGGAGACAGCGGTTCTTCCAGGGTCAGAATCGAAAAAGGGAGGTTGATAGCCCTCGGAATTTTTTTCTCATCGGTCATGATCATATATCTCATCTATCTGTTTTCTCTCCAAATCGTAAAAGGCAGCGAATACAAGGTCAAAGCTCAGGCGGTGGCCAGGCAGTCAATTCCGATACCCGCGCAGCGCGGAGAATTATTCGACAGAAATTACGACATGCCCCTCGTTATGAATATCGATTCGTTCGCAGTGGATATAATTCCGGCAGAGATTCCCGGAAAACAGAGGGAAGAAATTTTTGCAAAAATCGCTCATGTGCTCAACATGCCTGTCGAAGAAATTTCGAAAAAAATACCGCCGAATTACAACCATCTCTATCAGCCGATCGAAATAAAAAGCGGAGTAAGTTACAATACCATAGCATATCTGTCCGAACGCTTGATCGATTATCCAGGCGTCACATGGCACAATAAACCGATACGCAGCTATCTCGAGACCGGTTCCATTTCTCACATACTCGGATATGTGGGAGACATTACGCGCGAAGAACTTCAAATCCTGTACAACAAGGGGTACGGTTTCGGAACGCTTCTAGGAAAAGCGGGAATAGAAAAGCAATACGATATGGTTTTGCGAGGGCAGGATGGCAAGCAATTCCGCACTGTCGATGTGAAAGGAAGATGGGTGAGCGATGGCGAAGACGACGAGGTTCCTCCTGTGCTGGGTAAAAACATTGTGCTCACCATCGATCGAAATATTCAGAAACTCTGCGAATCCGCTCTCGGTCCCCGCATAGGTTCAGTAGTTGTCCTGAAACCCGCAACGGGCGAAATCCTGGCTTTGGTATCATATCCATGGTATGATCCAAACATCTTTTATACGCAGGAAGGAGCGAAAAAATTCGCAGAATATTCCCTCGATCCCACATTCCCGTTCCTCAATAGGGCATTGCAATCCGCATACGCTCCTGCATCCACTTTCAAAATCGTGATGACCACTGCAATCATCGAAGAAGAAGTTTTTCCTTTGGATAAAACAATAGACTGCAAAGGCTTCGTGGAGCTGGGCGACAGGGTGTTCCGTTGCCATAAACGAACCGGCCACGGGAGGCTGAATCTGAAACAAGCGCTTGCGGAATCCTGCGATGTGTACTATTTCACGCTCGGAAGGGAATATCTTGGGATCGAACGCATTATCGACTATGCCAAGAAATTCGGCTTAGGGAAGATTACCGAAATCGATTTACCAGGCGAAATCGCCGGCTTGGTACCGAGCCCCGAATGGAAGGAGCGGGTATTCCACACGAAATGGGTCGGTGGAGATACCATGAACATTTCCATAGGACAAGGATATCTCACCGTCACGCCGATACAAATGGCCAATATGATAGCTATGGTAGTTAACGATGGCTCCATCTATAAACCGCGATTATTGAAAGAAATACGCGATCCCGTTTCCGGCGAAGTGCTGGAAACGATTCAGCCGGAACCTCTGTTCATGCCGCAAATCCGCAGAGAGACGTTCAAAAAACTGAAAGAAGACATGCGAGGAGTCATTACAGACGGAACTGCTCGTGTCGTCATAACGACAAAGGCAGTAGAAGTGGCAGGGAAGACCGGAACAGGTGAAGTCGGGGTCAACGACAAGTTTCATTCGTGGTTCGCAGCATACGCACCGTACGGTGCAACCGACCCTAACGACCAAATCATCGTCGTCGTCATGGTCGAAGCGATAAACGAATGGGAATGGTGGGCACCTAAGGCAGCCGATATCATTTTTCAGGGCATATTCGCACATCAGTCGTACGAAGACGCCGTACGTACCCTCAAGCCGTGGTATCTGAAGCAGGAATAACGTTATGCGGATAAAAACGATTTTAGGGTTCGACATACTCCTGTTTTCCGCCACTTGTGCGCTCATGATTATCGGTGTGCTTTTCATTTTTTCGAGCGGAGTAACTTCGACTGGAGTCATATTCTCCAATGAGTACATAAAACAGATCGTGTGGGCAAGCACAGGGTTATTAATACTCATAGGCATTTCTTTCCTCGACTACGGAAGACTGAGGGAATTCGGTCCATATATATATGGTGCATGCATACTTCTCCTCGTGGTGACACTTATTTTCGGACAAGTCGTGAATGGTGCAAAATCTTGGTTCATCTTCTGGGGATTCGGCTTTCAACCTTCGGAATTCACCAAGATCGCGACGATTATCCTTCTCGCCGTGTATCTGGAAAAGAACGGAAAACAGATACACCATCTGCCGCAGTTTCTTATCTCATTTCTTATCATGCTGTTGCCCGTCGGGCTGATACTGTTGCAACCGGATCTCGGAACTGCATTTGTCTTTTTACCCATTTTTCTTATTATGACTTTTACTTCGGGTGCACGTATCCGACACATACTCTTTATTATTCTTTCGGGATTGTTGCTGATAATCCTCACAATCCTTCCTGCATGGGAACACTACTTGATAAAGGAAAAGATCCAACTGATTCTGGTCCTAACCGACAAAAACATACTGAAAATTGTGTTACTGGCACTTGTCGGAATTACAGGTTTTTCCCTCTGGGGATTTCTCGTTTTGAAGAAAAAAAGCCTGTACTGGATCCTATACTGCGCCTCAATTATTTTCATAGCCGTCGGTGGCTCTCTCGCTGCCCGTGCCGTGCTCAAAGACTACCAGATAATGCGCCTCATTGTTTTCCTGAATCCGGATGTCGATCCGAAAGGAGCCGGCTGGAACATCATACAGTCTGTCACCGCAGTCGGCTCCGGAGGGTTCTGGGGCAAAGGATTTCTCCAAGGAACGCAGAGCCACTATCGCTTTCTTCCGCAGCAGAGTACGGATTTCATTTTTTCAATCATCGCTGAAGAATGGGGATTCTTCGGCGCTTTGGCCATCTTCTGCCTGTTTTTGTGCATTCTTATACGGGGTTTGTTCATCATTTCTCAGGCAAAAGACAATTTCGCTATGTATACCGGTGCGGGAATTTTGGGAATGATCTTTTTTCATCTCATCGTCAATATTGGTATGGCCATAGGCATTATGCCGATAACAGGTATTCCGCTTTTTTTCCTCTCCTACGGCGGTTCTTCATTGTGGACTGCTGTCACAGGAATCGGTATACTCATGAATATCTATTTGCGAAGGTATTAAGAACTTGTCAGCATCAGAAAATAGAATAGTCCCAGAGCATGATATCCGCGATATTCTTTTGCGTGTCGAAAACCCGGGCAGATACATCGGCGGCGAATTCGGCATACAGCGACTCGATGAAAATGCGGTGCTCACAATCGCGATTTCCTTTCCGGATCTGTATGAAATCGGTATGTCGAATTCGGCCGTCAAAATTCTTTATGATATATTCAATTCAATCGAAGGGGTTAGGTGCGAACGGGTTTTTTCTCCAGCGCAGGACTTCGAAGAAGCTCTGCGGAACAGGAGCATACCGCTGTTTTCCCTTGAAACCGGCAGTTTTCTCGGGAGTTTCGACATCATAGCATTCTCGATCGGGTATGAGCTGGCAGCGACGAATCTGCTAGCGATCCTCGATGCCGGAAATATTCCGTTCCTGTGCGAATCCCGTACCGATAGAGATCCTATTGTGATCGCCGGTGGACCGGCGATCACCAATCCCGTACCTTTCGGACGCTTCCTCGATGCCGTTTTCATCGGTGAAGCGGAGGCGTATATCAGGGCAACGATGGAAACCCTTGTCGCATTGAAACGAAAGGGCGCAGGGAGAGATGATCTTTTATACGTTATCCGCAATCTACCCATGGTGTGGTACAGAGGAATTAGTCGAACAGTCCGTGGAAAGATATGGAACGATTTCGGAAAAAAAGCATTTCTGCCTACGAATTTCCCGGTGCCGACCTTGAAAGCGGTTCAGGACAACGGAACGATCGAGATAATGCGGGGGTGTCCGCATGGCTGTAGATTCTGTCACGCAGGTGTGTACTACCGACCTCAACGTGTGAAGAACATACGAGAGGTGATACGGGAAGCCGATTTCCTCATCCATTCGTGCGGATACAGGGAAATAACCCTTTCCTCTTTATCGAGCGGAGACTACGAACATATCGGGTATCTTATCCGCATCATAAATCGACGTTATAAAGATCGGTCCGTTTCGTGTTCGCTTCCATCGTTGAAGGTAGACTCGTTCACATTACCTTTGTTGACGGAAATTTCCCATGTTCGGAAGAGCGGGCTCACATTCGCAGTCGAGACTCCGGTGAAAGAATGGCAGTTCGGCTTGAACAAAACTGCCGATCTCGAAAATTCGATACGCATCCTCCGCCAAGCGAAAGAATCCGGATGGAACCTTGCTAAATTTTATTTCATGATAGGGCTCCCTGTCAGCTCCGGATTCGATGAAGCCGATCATATAGTGGGTTTTCTGGAAGAAATACTCGCGAATGTCCGAATCAATCTGAACATAAATATCGGAACATTTATCCCCAAAGCGCATACGCCATTTCAATGGGCGAAGCAAATTCAAGAACAGGAAGCTATTGAACGAATTAAAATCATACGGAATGGTCTTAAAGGGAAAAATGTGAAAGTCGGTTTTCATGCACCGTTTCAGTCCTGTATAGAAGGCATCATTTCCCGTGGGGATGAGCGGGTAGGGGACCTGCTCCTGCGCGTTTTCAAAAACGGCGCCCGTTTCGATGCATGGGAAGACCTCATCCGAAAAGATATTTGGCGATCGGCTCTTGCAGATGCGGCTTGGCATCCCGAATCCGAGGTTCTCGCAGCGAAACCACTCGATGCCGACCTGCCGTGGGACTGTATCCGCCTTGGAGTATCAAAATCGTATCTGCGCAGAGAATATGAAAAATCTCTGACCAAGACGCCGACCGATCCTTGCGACGATCCCTGCACTCATCCGTGCGGCGCATGCAATGATAAAGACGATGAAACGGCATCCGCTCTGCAGAGGTATACCGGCACCGAAGACAGTGCTTCTGCCTTATACGTTCCAACGGGGCAAACAGAATCCGAAACTTCGGCCGAGGAACAATGCGAGCAAGGTAAAATCGTTTTTTCCTTTTCCAAACAAGGGAAAGCGATCTTCTTTTCACACCTCACTCTCATGAATGTATTCGAGAAAGCGCTCTCCCGCACAGGAATTCCTCTGAAATTTACCGAAGGATATAATCCGAAACCGAAATTGGAGTTCGCTCAGCCCCTTTCCTTGGGTATGAGTTCGATCGAAGAACTGGCAGGTATCGAAATCCGGCAACGCATACAACCGGAAAGCTTTGTAGATCTGTTGAATACCCGTCTTCCTTCCGGTTTCGAGATATTGCATGCAGTATTTATTCCCGACCCGGCGGACGGAAGAAAGCACAGATCGCTCATGAATCTCTATGCGGGATCAGATTTCAAGGTTTCGCTTCTCGATACTTCGGCCGAAGATACGCACCGTCTCCAATCGATGGTGCGAAGAATACAGGAGCTTTCCGCCATCAATAAAGGGATTATGATCCTTGAAACAGCAGTTTCTTCGGTGACGTTTCGTATGTTAAACGGCAGCCCTGTAAAGACGAAAGAACTGCTTAGAGAATTCTGGGGAGAGCACCCTCTTTCCCGTAATATCGATGTGTGCAGGATACGGATTTTGGGCAACAAAGAGAACGGGGATGTTTGTGCGTTGTTCGATCTCTTTGCATCAGGATGATTTTTCCCTTTGTTTTATTTCATTCCATAGGTCGTCCATAATCTGCATAGTCCCTTCATTCATCGCAACTCCATCCGCTTTCATCCGTTTCTCGATGAACGAAAAGCGGCTCTTGAATTTCTCGTTCGTCCGATGCAAAGCAAGCGCAGGATCTATATCGAGGAAACGCGAAATATTGACAATGGAAAAAATGAAGTCGCCGAGTTCCGCCTCAAGTTCGTTCTTGTCGGCCGTTGAAAAAGCCTCTTTCAATTCGGAAAGCTCTTCGTCAATTTTTTTCCACACATCATGCGTATCTTTCCAATCGAATCCTACTTTGGCAGCTTTTTTCTGAAGCAGATACGCCCGTTCAAGGGGGGGGATGGTACGAGGTACCTCATCCATAATGGAATCTTTTCTCTTTCCTTCGACATCCCGTTTTATAGCGTTCCAGTTCTCAATGACCTCCTGCGGAGAGGAGACTGAAACATCAGAAAATACATGAGGATGTCTCCGTTTTAATTTTTCGGATATTTCAATAAGCACATCTTCGATAGTAAACGATCCTTCTTCCTGTTTCATATACGAAAGCATGGTGACAAGCAAGTACAAATCGCCCAATTCTTCCCGCAAGTGCGGATCGTCGTTCTCGATGATGGCATCGATGCATTCGTAGGTTTCTTCCAAGAGATTACCCTTGATCGAATCGGGGGTTTGCTCCCTGTCCCACGGACATCCCTCAGGACTGCGCAACATTGTAATGATGTCAACCAACTGTTGAAATGCTTCCGCGGTTTTATCGTGGTTCATTGATGTTCCTTATATATTACAGATTTGAACGCACAGTGTATCACAGGAAGAATTTCTTTACAAGCAAGGCCAATGATAATAAATTACTTTATATTATATATTTTTTCAGACAATAGTGTATAAAAGTCTACGGCCGCTTGCGTTACGGATAATTTTAGCCGTCTCGCTCTTCTATATGTTACTTCTGATAATGTATATTCTGTCTACTTGCTACAATGGTTTTATTTATATTGAAGAAAACCGGTCCTTGCAAACGCAATGAGCAAACACCCTCGATCCATAAGCGCGCCAGTGCCGCAAAAACAAAAACCAGTGGCTCGCCGGGCTGTACCGCCCTGCATCAATCCTCGCCTCTTTTCTGGCTTATCTTTGAGAAGATCCAGAGAAGGATGAAGGATGTAATGATCGGCGGAAATATGTTGACTGAATTGATGTTACTCAGCCATGCGAAAACATCTTTGAAGAAATAATCGATCAAGCCTCCGATGTACGAACCGACAAGGCCTACGATCAATGCGCCCCAAAATTTTCCTATCACATGCTTTCGGAAGATGAAATACAGAATCAGAGCGCATGCAAAGCCGATAAGGAAATACGTAAGCCCTATATTGAAAAAATACGTGAACATCACAGCTGCTCCTAAAGGTTAATATCGACCCATACCACGCCCAGATACACGGGATCGCTGTAAATGGTTCGTTCGAGATTATAATTCCCGTACGCAGTTGCGTAAAGACACAAGGCGAGCCGTGAAGGATACGGACTCGATACTATCTGCTTGATATCAATATCGCTGATAAGAAAATCATTCGGGAGGAATGTTTTGTTGTCCCCGTGCGTGATGGTGGTCGCTGCCCTGTACATAGTGCTTGTAGTGCTGCCGTATGTTATTACCGGATATTCCACTTGGTCGACGGATGTGCGCAGGAAATCGATCGTAACGGAAAACGGTGCGGTCTTCATCGAGTCGGGCACAGCGATCAACGGTTTGTCGCTGCTGTTATACGCCGTAGCGCGGAAAAACCCGTTGGTCGTCAGAATGCTGTCGGCCTGAGCTACAGCTGCGTTTATGGCCGTGTCGATTCGATAAATATCAGATTGGATTTTTTCAAGATAATTCGATTCGAGATAAAATTTATAATAGATTTCATATCCTTCGAAAATGTCGGTTGGATTGTCTCCTGGATTGGAAAAACTGAAAGCCTGGTCCGTTACGGAAACGGGACTTGAAACCACAGGTTTGCTCAGATACGGATACACCTCGAGCCCGCACCCGCTCAGGCAAACCACTGCGAATACTAACACTCCCCTGCTCAGTCTCATGGTTTTTTATTCTTACCAGCCTCTATGACAGGGGGCGTGAGCCCTTCGGGGCAGTCGATGAGCTCATAGATAAGAACCGGCTTATTCTTCCCTTTGACCCGGATATTGTCGAGCTCCCGCGCAACGATTCTGTCCTTCACCAAACCATACGTATATTCGCTGATAATGATATTCGTCTGATATTCTTTGTTCGTTCCTTCAAGTCGAGCACCGAGGTTCACATTGTCTCCCATGAGTGTATAATTCATTCTTCCCGTGGAGCCCATATTCCCAACCGTCATAATGCCGGAATTCAGACCAATGCCGATGTTTATCCGTCGTTCGGCAGGCCATCCGGAATTCAATTCGCGCAACACTTCCATCTGACGAAGCGCGCATTTGCAAGCCAACAAGGCATGCTCTTGCTGAGGCAAAGGAGCCCCCCAAAAACACATTATTTCGTCACCGACATATTTGTCCAGCGTCCCCTGATATTCCAATATGATATCTGTCATTGCAGTGAGGTAAAGATTAAGATGATTCACGAGCTCCTGGGGCGTCATGCTTTCCGAAAGCGTCGTAAATCCTCTGATATCAGAAAATAAAACGGTCAGTTCCTTATCCACTCCTCCGAGTTCCGGTGGGTTTTCGAGTATTTGATCCACTACCTTCGGACTCACGTATTTGCCGAACATATCGCGGATACGGCGTTTATCTTTTTCCTCTGTCATGACGCGGTATACGACCACCGAAAGAAATGTAAGAAACATGGCCACAGCGGGCGATGAAAAATTAATGATAGTCGCTTTCATATCAAAAATGAGCGTCACTGTAATAAAAAAGACGAGTGCACCGACAAGCGTTATTACCAATGACCATACGGTCGAAAGCCTGGATGTCATGAACGCGACGAGCATTATCAAGGCAAAAAGAATAGCAAAATCCATCCACCAGGGAACGGGGAGAAGAAACTTATCCATCAGTATGGTGTTCAACGCGTTCGCATGTATTTCGACTCCGTACATGAGCCCCAACGGCGTCGTTTTCTGGTCGGCAGCCATACCTTCGGCGAAAGGACCGACCATCAGTATTTTGTTCGCAACGGCCTTTGTCCTCGGCCATGTTCCCGGATCCGGTCCAGGCACACGTGCAGCATATCCCGCATATGAACGAATGGGAAATGTCTGGTGACCCTCTGGAGAAGAGACGGATGGAAGCCCCATGTAATTGATGAGCATCGCGCCGTTCTCATCGATCGGAATCGTTATTTCATCGAGGATCCGTGTTTTCCCTTCCCTAATCATATTCCCGTCTTTATCGTACGTCGGCGGTTCGAGAGTGAGTGCATATGGCTCCCACACTCCTTTTCCGACATTGAAGTATTCGGGGTTCCGAATCTTTATATGCTTCCCGAACTCCACTTCCACATCCGAGAGTGTCTTGTTGAAATAATGTAACGCAAGCGAAAGAGTGATGGCGGGAACAAAATGATCCTCGTATTTACGTATCACGTAGTAATAGGTATCCGGTTTGCCGTCCCCATCCGTATCGTCGGCTTTCTGCGGTGCTTTTGCCTGAAGCGTTTTCTTAAGCTTAGCGAGTGTTTCATCCGTAAGCGGATACGGAACGGTATGTTGATTTCCTTCCTTGTCGATCCATGCAAAGCGTTGGAATTTGCTGCGATCGAGAGGCGTATCCGCAGAGAGTTCCTCGAAATTGATCGTTTCGAGGAGTTTCGAAGATTTCGCCACAAGGATCTGGCGTCTGTAAATTTTATCAAAATCGTCCCAGTAGTTCGCGTGTCCGTAGCCGCATGTCGAGCGGGCATACGGTTTCAAAGGAGCCTGCAGGCCGAGCAGAGCGAATGCCTCGCTCCAATTCCCCTTCACATTCGTAATTTCGCCGTACTTGTCGTACAGCACCTGTTGTCGTTCGAACATCTCCTCTTCCACATCCGCAGGTGCAGGATTGGATTGGAGCAGCGTCTCAAGAAACACTCTTCCGTTCGCCTCGATGCTTCTTACCAAGCGCGCATCGTCGTAAGCGATCTTGTCGGGCTCGATGAAGAAAAGATCGAGGAATACAGCACGTTCTCTTTCTCCCTGGTTCTTTATGCGGGAAAAAGCGTCGAGCAGATTCGCATGCCTATACCTGGGGAATGGCCATCTTCCGAACCTGCTCAGGCTGTTGAAATCGATGCCGATGATAAGAATATCGGGCGAAATATTCGGGTTCTGGTATTGCGTGGTCACGCCCTCCTGGATACTCTCCTGCGGCATGACGTTTTTGAAATTGAAATGCACATCGAGCATCCTGAGTTCGAGGTTTTTCAACACCTCCGTCCAGTAGCCTATGGCGACAAAGATGCTGACAATGAGAATCCCAATAATCAGGCCGAAATACTTGGTCTCAAATACTTTCGCCCTTTTTTTCGCCTTTGCCATTCTTCCCCGTTTATTTGGATATCTTGTCGTTTACCTTCAGATAAATTATACGGTCTTTGGCCAGGTTTGTCCAACTGCTCGCAGAGAAATTATCGATGAGCTTGTCGTACCATTCGGAAGCCTTTGCAAAATCATTCTTTTCTTCATAGAGCCTGCCGAGGGAAAACAGAGCATGAGGAATCTGCGGTGCAGTTTTTTCAAATTTTTCCACGAGCTTTGCATACTGCGCAATGGCTTCGTCCGCATTGCCGCCTTCCTCATACGCGACCGCCGCATTGAACAGGGCGACCGGAGCGAGATAACTCCTCGGGAAAGATTCTCCCAGTTTCTTGAAGCTCTCTGCGGCCTTGTCGAAAAACTTCTGCTCGAACGCCATTTCTCCCGAAATGAACAGTGCTCTCTGAGCTCCATACGAATTGGGATGCTTCTTAAGCGTTTCCTCCATCAAAGCGTTCAGTTTCTTTTCCAGCTCACTCTTCTTTGTAGTATCGGTCTCTCCTTTCCATGACTGATACTCGGATTGCAGATTCTCTGCCTGCAACGCCGAGTTTTCCGAAATATTCTTACTCACCTCCGTATAGATCGCAAATCCAATGACAAAGGCAAGAATAACAGCGAATATGACAATGAGCAGGATCCTGTTTTTTTGCAGGAATGCGGAAAAAGAATTGAGAATTTTTTGTTTTGTAGTCATCTCCTGGGTGTGTGCCATCTACATAATCTCCTTATCAACGAGTAATTTCCAGTTCTTTGATCAGTCGTGAAAGATAGGTTCTCTGAATACCCAATATCTTTGCCGTTTCTGTCTGTTTCCAGTTATTGCTTTCCAGTACCTTTTTAATAAAGTGTTTTTTGAATAAATTCAATGCTTCTTTCAACGTCTTTCCCTGATAATCCTGTTCCTGGTTTTTCATAGAAGAACTGAGAATCAGATCTTCTGGACGAATATAGCTTTCCTGCGATATGACGACGGCGCGTTCCACCGCATTTTCGAGTTCACGTATATTGCCAGGCCAGGAATAGGACAACAGAGAATCCATGGCTTCATCCGTAAAACCGAGCACCTGTTTATTGGTCGCCCGATTGACTTTTTTTAGAAAAAAATCGGCAAGCGGAGGGATATCTTCGGGGCGCTGTCGCAGAGGCGGAATATAGAGCGGAAGAACATTCAGCCGGTAATACAGATCGTTTCTAAACTGGCCTGTCTCTACTGCGCCCTCTATGTCGCGATTCGTGGCTGCAAGAATGCGGACATCGACAGTCAGCGATTCGCTCGAACCGAGGCGTTCAAAAGTCTTTTGCTGTATGACCCGTAGCAGTTTCGACTGAATGGATAGAGGGATTTCTCCGATTTCATCGAGGAAAATCGTCCCTCCATCCGCAAGTTCGAATCTTCCCCTCCTATCGTTCAGAGCATCGGTGAACGCACCTTTCACATGGCCGAACAACTCGCTTTCAAGAAGGTTTTCAGGTAAAGCAGCACAATTTACTCGAATGAACGCTTTATCTCGTCTTGGACTGCGAAGATGTATCTGCTCCGCGAAGAGCTCTTTGCCTACACCACTCTCTCCGAGTATGAGAACCGACGAATCGCTTTTTGCAATGCGATCGACTATTTCAAGCTTTTCCTGGATTATTTTACTCTGGCCGATGAATGTATGAAATCCTTCCTTTTCTTTGATCTGATCCTGGAGGAGATACACTTCTTCCTTTACTTTCTCGTACAAACGGGCATTCTGAATGGCGATCGCAGCCTGGGTAGCAAAAACTTCGAGCCATTCCAAATCATCCTGACGGAAGGGTTTGCCGTCTTTCTTGTTGATGATTTCTATGACGCCGACGCATTGGTCTTTTATGCGCATTGGAACAGCGAGAATCGAAGTAGTCGGAAATCCTATCTGTTTGCTTATGTCCGAAAAAAAACGCGGATCGGCATCCACGTCGTTTACTATGAGAGATCTGTTGTTCTGGGCTACCCATCCGGCAATACCCTCGCCCATATTCAACGAATACCGTTTCACGTCCGCCCCTTTCGAGCCGAGCGCGATTTCGAAATACAATTTGTTATTTTGAACATTGACGAGCAAAAGCGAAGAAGCTTCACCCTCAGATAGTTTTGTAGCAGATTCCAGAATGCGGGTCAGCAACGTATTAGCAGCCGTATAATTGGAATTAATGAGCGTGTTTATCTCAATAAGTGTCTCTAACTTTTTCCCATCAATCTGCGACTCAAACATCGTTCCTCATGAGTCAGTACGCTTATTCTCCGTGTCCTTTAAGAAATCTCCAATAGTAATCGTGGATTCCTCTTCTTCATCGTGAATGTACTTTTCGAGTTCAACTCTCTGTTGTTTTCTGATGAATTCACGCACGGAAAGCGACAATTTCTGACTTTCAGGATGCACCTCAGTGATAACAGCTTTTATGGTATCGCCGACCTGGTATTTGGCAATCGCTTTTTCAGGTGCCTCATCCCGCGAATCGGAAAGGTTGTTCTTCAGGATGAGCCCTTCGATATCACCCTGCACTTTCACGAAAATTCCGAAATCCGTGATGCTCGATATGGTTCCCTCTATCACGCTACCCTTGTGATACGCTTTGGATAATGATCTCCACGGATCTTCGGAAAGCTGTTTTAAGCCGAGCCGGATTTTGTGGTTTTCTTTGTCCATGTCGATCACAATGACTTCGATCTCTTCATCGACATGCAAGAGCGCCGAAGGATGCTTATATTTTTTCGTCCACGACAAATCGTCGATATGCAGGAAACCATCGATGCCTTCTTCGAGTTCGATGAAAGCCCCCGAATTTATGAAGCGACGCACGGGACGTTTCAGACGCATACCTATCGGATATTTCTCATCCAGATGTTCCCACGGATTCTGAATGACCTGCTTAACGCCGAGCGAAACCCGTTTTTGCTGCAGATCATACGCGAGAATTTTCGCTTCCACCTCGTCTCCGATCTTCATAAGTTCTTTGGGATGTTTTACCCGTTTCACCCAAGAAAGTTCTGAAACATGGACAAGTCCCTCTATTCCTTCCTCCAGCTCCACGAACGCTCCAAAATCGGTCAGTTTCGTCACCCTGCCTTTAATAACATCGCCGATTTTGTACCGCTTTTCGAAACTGTTCCAAGGATCGTCGGAGAAATGTTTGAGTGAAAGATTGATCTTTTTCTCTTCTTTATCGAGTCGTATGACCTTGAATTTAATCGTTTCGCCTTTTTTTTTTTTTTCCTTCGGGCGAGTCACGTGCCCCCAGCTCATATCGTTTATATGCAAGAGGCCGTCGAAGCCGCCAAGATCGATGAACGCTCCGAAAGATGTGAAGCTCTTAACGCTTCCTTCCACGACATCTCCTATGTTCACTTTCTCAAAGAATTCGTTCCTCTTCCGCGTGAGTTCTTCTTCCAACCACTCACGCCGGGAAAGAATGATATTGATTTTATTCTCGTTGTAGAGCCGTTCCACATAAAATTTCGATTTCATCCCTACGAGTTTCTCGGGGTCTTCAATTTTTGCTATGTCGGCTTTCGACAGGGGAGTGAAGGCGCGTACACCGTATCCCAGATCCACTTCGTATCCGCCTTTGATGCTTTTTGCGAATACTCCGTCCACCGGTTTATGATCCTGAAAAGCCTGGCGCAAATTTTTCCAGAATATCTTGCCGTCCGCCTGTTTCTTGGAGACTACGACATCCCCTTCCCTCGTCTCTTTGGATATGAGGATAACATGCACGATGTCTCCAATTTTAGGCGGAGTGTCGAATTCCGATAGAGGTATCTTACCCTCGGATTTATATCCGACATCGATAAATATTTGCTCGGGTCCTACCTCAATGACCCTGCCCTCTATAAGCTGGCCCTCTTCGAGCTGTTCAAGATTTTTCAAATATTCTTCTTGAAGTTGAGTTTGGTTTGAATCATTGGTGATTTTCTGATCTTCATCTGCCATAACTGCCGTACAACTCCTAGCACTCATTCAGTTTCCTGGATTTTCTGTAATACTTTCTCACAAACTGCATCTATGGTCAAGTCCGATGTATCCAAATACAGAGCTTCCGAAGAAATTTTGAGGCTTCCGACCGGTTTGTTTTTATCGATCGTATCCCGTTTTTTGATGTTTTCCTCGATTTCTTCGAGGCTGAGCGCGCTTACGCCTTGGGCGTACCTCCGTTTCGCTCTAGTCTCTATGGAGGCGTCGAGATATACTTTCACCTCCGCATGGGGGAACACCACAGTCGTGATATCTCTACCTTCCGCTACGACGTCGCGGCCTTTGGCGATTTCCCGCAAAAGGTCATTCACAATCGTCCGGACTTCCACCAGTGCGGAAATTTCCGCCACCCATGCATCCACAGCGTCCGTATGTAGATGTTGTTCGATGTCCGTATGATCGAGATGTATTCTATCGTTTTTGAGCGTAATGTTGCTTGTTTTCGCGGCCTCGATCACTTTTTCGCTTTCATTCGGGTCAATTCCCCGTTGCAGAACCGCATAGGTTATGGCGCGGTAGAAATTGCCCGAATTGAGATAAAAAAAACCTGTTTTTTCGGCAACCTGTTTCGCAACCGTGCTTTTCCCTGCTCCGGCAGGTCCGTCAATCGCTACTACCACCTTTTCTCTCCTTTTTCAGGTCCAAAAACCAGCGTATTTCTCTGTCCGTCAGTTTCCGATAATGGCCGGGAGCGAGCCCCCTGATGCTCACAGGTCCGATCCTTACTCTGTGTACCCGTTTTACCGATATCTTCCTCGAATGGAATACCTTGCGAAGCTCTCTGTTTTTACCCTCTTGCAGAACAATCCTGACTGATCGTTGCCCCTGGAGTTCATAGCGTTTCAGCGTGAAACACTCCCCCTCCACCCATATCCCCTGCTTAAACTCTTCAAGCAGTGTTTCGGGAATAGGCTTTTTTGTTTCCACGAGATATTCCTTTTCAATGGTGCTCGATGGGTGCGCCACGATCTTCGCAAAAGCCCCATCGTTTGAATATGAGCCCCGACGACAGATAGTCGAGCCGCCCCACGTTGAATAATCTGCCCTGAAATGTCTGCTTGATGAGGCTGACGGCAAGCGGTCGTCCTTCCGGGTCGGAGTCGGAACAAAGGTAGTACGGCGGTTTATTGAGCATGAAGTATACATGGTGTTTCGTCGGATGCACTTCTCTGCCGTCTAGTGCGACCCTGTCTCCTTCCACAACTTTGCTGCCGAGCTGAGTGACCGTCCGGCCGTTTATTGTCACTCTGCCCAGGAGGATAAGCTCTTCGCTTTTCCTTCTGGAAGCCACTCCTGCCTGCGAAAGATAGAGTTGTAGGCGTATACCTTCATTCCTGGCCATCGAGTTCAAATTTGTCCTTGTCGAGGTCATCCAGCTTCGGAAGCTCCGCGATACTGTTCAATCGGAAATATTTCAGAAATTCTTTTGTTGTGCCGTACTGAATCGGTCTACCGGGCGCATCTTTTTTACCTACTTCGCGTATGAGTTCTTTGGAAAGGAGGAGTTTTATCATATTGTCCGCAGCTACTCCGCGAATGCTTTCGATTTCTCCCTTTGTAATGGGCTGCGAATATGCGATGATGGAAAGAGTCTCCAATGCGGCTTTTGAGAGCCTCGAGTCGCTTTTTTTCCCGTATCGCTCTTTCAGATACTCCCAAAGATCTTTTTTCGGAGCAAAAAGAAAGCCTCCGCCGATTTCAACGAGCTCTATGCCGTGGCTCTCTGCCGCATAGTCTTCCTGTATCTGATCCGTTACCTGTATCACCACATCCTTCGATAAGCCGCTTAGACGTGCGAGGGAAGCAAGCCCCAGCGGCTCGCTTTCAAGGAAGAGAATCGCCTCTATGAGTGCTTTTTCCTTTTCCAGTTCCATCCGTATCCTCTACTCTAAAGCTTCAGTTTTTTTTCGTCGGTGTTTCCCTGGATCATGCGCTCCGCGGTATGACCCGTATATCCCCGAACAACCTGTTTTGCAGTATCATAATCCGTTTCGCTTTCACGGATTCGAGAAGCGCAAGAAAAGCGCATACTACTTCCAGCATCGATGCTTTCCGTACAATGAGCTCCGTGAACATGAATTCGCCCTTCGTCTCGAGCAGTTCATTGATCAGGCTGATCTTCTCGTTTATCGATACTTCTTCGTACA